>NZ_JANQDJ010000001.1:0-23057 GCF_029891685.1 Umezakia ovalisporum Ak1311
GGCAACGGTCTGAGGATGTCTTTGACAATCTTAGGAAATGAATTTATAATCATTATCAATTATTTTTTTTAATCCTTGGCCCAGAATTTACCATATTTTGGGCTATTTTTATCACCTCTTTCTTAACATTCAACACTTGTGGATTCGGACAGACCAAATATTTTCCTGAGTATTTCTACACTTGAAATGTAAAGACGGATGAAAAAGATTGTCTCTCCATAAACGATAAGCTTTTCTAGCACTCTGTCTAACTTGCTTGTCAAGAGACTGATATTCATCCCAAAAAGAAGGAAGGGTTGCTGACTTCATAGGTGTTTGTAACCTGTAAGTGTGCGTACACCAAATCTAGTTTTTTTGTGAAGCCAGATCCAAATCCTGAATTTACAACTTGTCAAAGTCCATTGGTTTGGTAAGTCCTTTTCTAATCTCTCTTTTAGCACGTTGAGCAGATGCAATTAATTTTTATTGAGTTTTCTTAAATGAATTATCCCACTTTAATTGATCTTGCAAATCTTCCAGGTACTCTCGGAGATGTTCTATAATTCTTTCTTGTACATCTTCAGATAAAGATTCCATCATTCTAATTACAGTAGTAATTACTGGAGATGACATAATAGGATTTTTCTGTTTCAACTTTACCATAGGAGTCCTATTTGATTTTTGATAGCTTGCGTGGCGTAGCCATACAAAACTCGGTAGAGTTTTATTCATTTTTTCCTGTTCGCTGCTCGCAGTTCCCTGCATCTACAAGTAATTTCAGTAATCAAACCGGATTCCCATAGTTTATTTTACTAAATCTAACTCAATCAAAATGAATAGCAACTTCTAACTTTTATACTCAAAGCTTGGTAATCCTGACTCAGACGAAGGATTTATGGCTAAAGCTCCCTAATAAACAGAGGATTTTAAAATTTCCAATAAATTTGCTATTTTAGGCACCATGGTACTCAAATGTCTGGAAGATGGGAGAAATGTGGTGATCACATCTATCCAGTAATCAAAGGCATAGGCGAATCTAACGAGGGCAATCCGGATATAGACTAAAGGAGAGCAATCGCTAGCTAGTAACATAGTGGCTGAGAAAAAAATGGAACCTGATGGTGTGTGCTGGGTCGGGGGATTGTCAATTTGATTAAATCAACCTAACAATGAAGGCAAAACTCCCAAAAAGCTGTTAGTTAATAAATAGCTAGTGACTTTTTGCCAAACAAGATTCTGTTTGCAGACGAATTGCGATGAATACAGTTAATTTCCCGTGGCTGACGACGATTATTTTATTACCAATAGCCGCGTCGCTACTGATTCCCATCATTCCAGATAAAGACGGCAAAACAGTGCGCTGGTATTCCCTCATTGTAGGGTTAATAGATTTTGCACTAATTGTTTATGCTTTTTATACTGGTTACGACTTCTCTAATCCAGATTTGCAGTTGGTGGAGAGTTACCCTTGGCTACCTCAACTTGATTTGAATTGGTCAGTAGGGGCAGATGGCTTGTCCATGCCTCTAATTATTTTGACTGGCTTTATTACTACGTTGGGGATTTTAGCAGCTTGGCCTGTAACGCTCAAGCCCAGACTATTTTATTTCTTGATGCTGGCGATGTATGGCGGTCAAATCGCCGTATTCGCCGTTCAGGATATGCTGTTATTTTTCTTGGTGTGGGAACTGGAACTAGTACCGATATACTTTCTGCTGTCGATTTGGGGAGGTAAAAAGCGACAATACGCAGCAACTAAGTTTATTTTATACACAGCTGGTGGGTCACTGTTTATTTTGCTGTCCGCCCTAACGATGGGATTTTATGGCGATACGGTAACTTTCGATATGCGATCCCTCACCTTAAAGGATTTCACCCTGAATTTTCAACTAGCACTATATGCTGGGTTCCTCATTGCCTACGCAGTCAAGTTGCCAATTATTCCCTTGCATACTTGGCTACCAGATGCCCACGGCGAAGCTACAGCGCCTGTGCATATGTTGCTAGCAGGTATTCTCCTGAAAATGGGCGGTTACGCCTTAATTCGCATGAATGCCCAAATGCTCCCCGATGCCCATGCTTATTTTGCACCAGTACTAGTAGTTTTTGGGGTAGTGAATATTATCTATGCTGCCCTGACATCCTTTGCCCAGCGCAACCTCAAACGGAAAATTGCCTACTCCTCAATTTCTCACATGGGCTTTGTCCTGATTGGTATTGCCTCCTTCACGGATTTGGGATTAAGTGGCGCAGTTTTACAAATGGTTTCTCATGGCTTGATTGGGGCGAGTTTGTTCTTTCTTGTAGGGGCGACTTATGACCGGACACACACCCTAATGTTGGATGAAATGGGTGGTGTCGGTAAGAGAATGAAGAAGATTTTTGCTATGTTCACCGCCTGTTCAATGGCTTCTTTAGCATTGCCAGGAATGAGCGGTTTCGTGGCTGAATTGATGGTGTTTGTGGGCTTTGCCACTAGTGATGCTTATAGTTCCACTTTTAAACTTATCGTCGTGTTCTTGATGGCAGTTGGGGTCATTTTAACTCCAATTTATTTGCTGTCTATGTTGCGGGAAATTTTTTACGGTCAAGAAAACGAAGAATTAGTTTCCCAGCAAGCTTTGATAGATGCTGAACCACGTGAAGTGTTTATCATTGCTTGTTTGTTGGTGCCAATTATTGGTATTGGGTTTTATCCCAAGTTACTTACTCAGATGTATGATGCTACAACTGTACAGTTAACTGCTCGATTGCGAGACTCTGTGCCAACCTTGGCACAAGAAAAAGAAGCACCACAAATTTCCTTCCGTACACCAGTAATTTCTCGTTAAGTAACGATTACTAGTCTAATTTTAGATTTTTTGAGGGTGGGTAGAATACCCACTCTTTTTTATCTTCCCCAGAACTTACTCTACAAATACGCATAGATGCACACAGATAATTTATCGGCGTGCATCTGTGGTTAATTATAAAAATATTGTACTTTTGCATTACGGAATTACATCTTACCGTGCTGCATCACTTGTTGTAGATGGTGACGAATTTCTTGGGCTTGCTCAATTTCAGACTGCCGCAATTTTTCAAATAATTCCACACAAGGCTGAGAGTTGATTTCCTTTGCATCCTTGATGTAGCATTCATAAGCCTTCACTGCTTCAGCTTTATTTTGCAAGACTGTGATAAAGTCATACTCTAGGTTGCTAATTGGTTGTTGAGATTGACCGTTACCTGTAGTCATAAATTTATTCTCCTTGAGGTTACTAATTACTTTATACTCATCCTCAAGTAATTATTCATCTCCCCAAAAGCGTAGAAAAGGATGTGGCTTAAATAACTTTAATACGTATTTGAAACCTTAAATTTTTTAGTTAATATCTTTCGGCTAGAAGATGTCTAAACAATTCAAAATACATAGTGCATTTCAACAAGAAAAATTTCAGCCTAAGTAGCTAGGCTAAAGTTTGCCAACCTAAAAAATGACACCTATCAGCAGGTTCAGATTCACGGCAGAGAATGAGCATCTGGTTTTTGTAAATCAGGAGTTTCAAGCCAGAGGTTGATTATTGTCATATTGATGCGAATCATGGAATCCATACTCATTTTGGCTTTCCATATTTCCCTGATGGGTAATAGGGCAAAACTTGGTGTTAGCACTCATGCAGTCCATGTGTGGTGTTTTGGCGCATACAAGTAGTAGGGTAGCCAAAACCATCAATAAACCACAAATTGCTGCTGTTTGAATCCAAGAAATCTCCAATGCTCCGTGAACTACTACTTCCCGGAGTAGAGATACAATTGTTACCTCAACTGCTACCCCCACAGAAATACTATGTTCTTGTAGGTAAACCATTAGTAGTCGAAATAACTCAACCAAAATCAAGACAAATAGTATTTTTGCTGTCACCTGTTTATAGTTTAGTGACTGCATGATGTCAGTAAATATGCCCCATAACTGTATCAACATTACGGCGAATAAACCCAAACACAAGACAATTACAATTAAGTCTTGGAAAGCTTCCATGTTACGAACAATTATGTGCCGATCAAGCCAGCGATTGCAAAATAAAAATCGACTTTTGAAGCGCTTGTACATTTCCTTTTCCATTGTTATCTGGTCAACTTCAGATCACACCAGCTAGTCCACTCATTAATCTAATATTATGTAAATTTAAGTGATTACGCCTCAGCGAGGTTGGTAATTTAAATTTTGTGCTTCTTGCCACAATTTTTCGGCATTATTAGCCCATTGGAGATTACCTTGGAGATTGTATAAATCTTTGGCATATTGGAAAACTTGTGCTGCTTGTGTATACTGCTTTTGCTGCATAAAAACTAACCCAGCAGCATAATAAGCATTGGGATAATTAGAATTAGCTTCGGCTGATTTTCTAAAAGCTACTAATGCTTCTTTTAGTTTGCCTTGGTTAAAGAAAATTTTGCCTAGATTGTAATGAGCTTCGGCGTATTTGGGATTAATGTTTATGGCTTGGCGAAAGGCATACTTTGCTTGATTAACTTTGCCTTGTTGCAGATAACAGGTTCCTAGATGGTAGGGTACTTCTGGCGCATTTTTACTGTACTGCATTGCCTTTTTAAAAGATGTGATCGCTCTATCCCAATCTTGTTGCTGCTTTCGCACTAATCCCAAGTTATAGTGGGCAAAACCTAGCTTAGGGTCTAGTTCTAAGGCTCGTTCTAAGTAATCACTTGCTTGCTGTAAATTATTTCCTTCTAACAATGCGCCACCTAAATTAGCAAAGGCTGGGGCTAAGTTGGAATCGGCTTGTGTTGCTTGATAAAAAGCATCGGCAGCTGGCTGTAATTGTCCTGTTTGTCGTAGTGCTAACCCCAAATTATAATGCGCCGCTGCTAAATATGGATCTAACTGCGTTGCTTGTTGAAAAGCCGCGATCGCATCTTGTAGCCTTCCCTCCTGAATAGCCTGTAAACCTTGGTTTAAAGAAGCTATGGATGTTGGTAAACTATATTGGGCTTGTAAGGGGGTAGAGCGACTGGGTGATGGGAAAAGCATACTTTTACCCAGCATGATCAAGCTGACCGTCCCGACTATACAATGTTTATATAATGTTAATTTCATTGATTCACTAACTCGCAAAACTTTTAGTTACCTTAACTTAAGGACTGGTTTTGTAATTTCAAATGTCTTTACAAAAGTTATCATTAATGCATTAAAGTTTGTTTTAATTTACGAATCTTAAACCTAATTTTACGAGAGAATACAATTTTTTAAACTTGTGATTAAAGGAAGGATAATGAAAAGTTAAGAAGGAAAGATTCTTCCTTAAGAAAACTATTTTTCTATTCCTGAACAGGAAAGAATTATGCGGGTAAGATGAACTTACCGCAAGAGGGGTTTTATGAACAAAAAAGTAAAATCGGGTGCGCGAAACGTTGCAATTGTTGGACCTTATTTAAGTGGAAAAACCACATTACTAGAAAGCTTACTATTTGTCAGTGGGGCAATTTCTCGTCAAGGAAATGTTAAGGATGGTAACACAGTAGGAGATAGTGCTGCAGAATCACGCGATCGGCACATGAGCGTGGAGGTAAGCGCCGCTAACACTGAGTTTAATGATACTCGTTTTACCTTTATTGATTGTCCGGGTTCAGTGGAATTTGCCCAAGAAACCTACAACGCTTTAATAGGAGTCGATGCGGCAATTGTAGTTTGTGAACCCATCAGTAATCGCGTCCTCACCCTTGCGCCTCTATTTAAATTCCTCGACGACTGGGAAATTCCCCACCTCGTCTTTGTTAACAAAATGGATCGGGCAAATATTCACGTTCTAGAAATATTAGACGCCCTCAAAGCAGTTTCTAGTCGTCCTCTGGTGGCGCACCAATATCCCATCATGGAAGGGGAACAACTCACTGGCTTTATTGACATGGTGAGCGAACAAGCATATAAATATCATGCTGGGGCACCTGCTGACCTGATCCCTTTTCCTGAAAATTTAAAAGCAGAAGAACATATAGCTAGGGCAGAAATGCTCGAAGCTTTGGCAAATTTTGACGACCATCTACTCGAAGAACTTTTAGAAGACATTGAACCATCCCAGGAAGAAATTCTCAAAGACTTAAAATTAGAATTAGGAGCTGATTTGGTAGTTCCTGTTTTCTTTGGTGTAGCAGAACAAGATTATGGTGTTAGACCTTTGTTAGAAGCGCTGCAACGAGAAGCACCAGAACCAGAAACGACGGCAGAACGTCGTTTAAAAAATATTAAAGGTAATCAACCCTTAGCACAGATACTCAAAACTTACTACACTCCCCAAGGTGGGAAACTTTCCCTAGTCCGTGTTTGGCAAGGTAAGTTAATTGATGGTATTGTCCTCAATGGTATTCGCACTGGTGGAATTTATCGCCTAATGGGACAACAACAGCAATTAGTAAATGAAGTCAGTGCTGGTGAAATTGTCGCTTTGACTCGTTTAGAGGGCATCAAGACAGGAGAGACAATTTCCATAGAAAGCCAAGTACCGCAATTACCCAAGGCAGAACAGTTAACGCCGGTGTATGCTTTGGCAATTACACCAGAAAAACGCAATGATGAAGTCAAACTCAGCAGTGCTATCACCAAATTGTTAGAGGAAGACCCTTCTTTAGCTTGGGAACAACACGGCGATACTCATGAAGTTATTCTTTGGGGTCAAGGTGAGATTCATTTACAAGTCGCTCTCGACAGACTGCGGCGCAAATATAACTTGCCAATGACAACTCATTTACCAAAAGTTCCATATAAAGAAACAATTCGGAAAACTGTTGCTGCGGTTCATGGGCGCTATAAGCACCAAAGCGGTGGTCATGGGCAATTTGGTGATGTTTTTCTCGATATTCAGCCTTTACCACGAGGGGAAGGTTTTAACTTCCATGAAACTATAGTTGGGGGTGTAGTTCCCAAACAGTATATTCCCGGAGTAGAAATGGGTGTCCGCGAGTTTTTAACACACGGGCCATTGGGTTTTCCCATAGTGGATCTGGCTGTAACCTTGACCAATGGTTCCTATCACAGTGTAGACAGTTCCGAACAAGCTTTTAAACAAGCCGCTCGATTGGCAATGCAAACGGGGGTATCTCAGGCTCAACCCACTCTCTTGGAACCGATTTTGCGGGTGCGAATTACAACACCAAGTGAATTTACTTCTAAGGTGCTGCAATTACTGAGTGGTAGACGAGGACAGATTTTAGGATATGAGGGCAAACAAGATTGGCAAAATTGGGATAATGTATCTGGGTATTTGCCACAAGCAGAGATGCAAAACTTTATTGTAGATCTGCGATCGCTCACTCTCGGCATTGGTTTTTTTCAGTGGGAATATGACCATCTTCAGGAAGTACCAGATAAAATTGCTGAACGTGTCCTTCTCAGCAATGGTCATGGTAGTAACGGCAACGGTAAGTAATATTTAATTCAAAGTCTTTTTGATGTAATCATCTTGGAGTGACATTGGCAGTTACTCCAAGCTATTTTAGCGACATTTTTTCATTCAAAGTAATCCTGGAAGAATAGTACTAGTTTACCAGTACAAAATATAGCCTATTTAAACTACGCATTTATATCATTACTGGCTGGCGCATTCCTTGAATCAAACTCCAAGCAATCAAAAATATTTGCGACTGCTAACTGCGATCGCTTTGAGGATTTCCAGACTATTTTTTTAAATTTATACAGTATTGATTATGACCATTGAGAGTATAATCTTCCCAGGGAGTAATAGTGGTAACAATTACGGTATTGTTTACTTCTACACTTTGATTCAGTTGTCATCCATAATGTAATATGCTTAACAAAATTCACAGTCTGTGGAAAAAATTTTTTAGTAAGTCTAGAAAAATCAATAATGCCCCGCTGAATAAACTTAGTTTAGTAGTCATTATTGTGATTGATATTTTTATATTGATCAATGTTTTTACAGGATTAAATGATATTAGCAGATGGCACATCAGCCCATCGGAAGCTTACCCCTGTTATTCCCAGTGGGAAGATTTCAGTAGACAGACTGCTGGAGATAAAGACTATCAAATTGTGATTAGTTCATTGTCTCTTATCAACCAAGAGGAAATTTACTTACAAGCTGAACATAAACGTCTGGGTAAGGTTTCTCAAACTTGTTTGCAATATGCCAAATATCAAGATCAGATTTCTATTGCCAAAAACCAGCAAATCAGCCAAAATATTCAGCAGAAACAAAGACAGGTAAGTGAGTTTCAACAAATCAATAGTAATATTCGCGCTCAATACGACTCCACACTTTTAGAAAAAATTGCAGGTCAGTCTCCCCAACAATCAATTAATTTAGTTAGTGCAGGAAAGGCTAAACAAGAGTTAGAACAAAATAGTCGCAGAATTTCGACACTGCAACAAGAAATTTATAGTCTCAAAAATCAACTAGTTACAAAACCAGAAAGCATTAATTTTTTAGATTTACTGAAAAATGATAGTCAATTTAATCAAGTTAAAGCAGATTATCAGCAAGCATCATTTTGGTATCCAAGCATCCAATTCAGTTTTCAATGCCTGTTTCTTGTGCCACTCATTCTTGTGGCTTTGTCAGTTCACAACTTTGCTCAACCCAGAGAATATGGACTAATCTCGCTTATAAGTTGGCATTTGCTGGTTATTTTTTTAATACCACTGCTACTGAAAATATTTGAATTTCTACAATTCGGTGTATTATTTACATTGATATTTGACATTCTCAACACTATTCTCGGTGGTTTGCTGTTCTTGATCAGCTATATTTATATCTTGCTGATCCCAGTGGTTGGTTTTGGAATTATTCAACTTTTTCAAAAGGTTATCTTCAATACTAAAATGCAGGCACTTAGGAGGGTTCAAGACTCACGCTGTATTAACTGCGCTAAAAAAATTCGGCATCATGATAAATACTGTCCACATTGTGGTTATTATCAATACATCGAATGTCCAAACTGCCATAATTTGACTTATAAATACCTATCCCACTGCCATCACTGTGGCGCTGTCCAAGATTCTAGTCATCATCACATATAACTGGGTGTGGCGATCACTTGCAAAGAATTGCGTCTTTCCTTGCCATTGCAATGATTCAGTGTTAAATAATGTATTGGTAAAAAAAGCCCGAGGCGGAACTTTAAGTCTTGATTTGCGCACAGAACCGTGCCTAATCACAGTTTTATATTGATGGAACAGTTTTAACTTTTATTGTTACACCAGAAATTACAGCTAATCGCTAAGATGAGAACTGGATTTTGCAGCATGACCAATGAGCAAGAGTGCCGAATCATCTTTGGGTTTCAATATGACATCATCTGTTAGGGATAAAACCGCAATTCTAGCCCATGAACGGAGAAGACACACAGATTCACCAAGTTTATGGATTTTTGCAGCCATAACTTCAGTTTCCTTGCATTTGTTGTTGTTTTTCTGGTTTATGCGCTCATCTAATGGGTTTAAACCTTGGTTTCCGCAGCAAGGCGAAACAGTTGTTCCCATTGAACTTATAGAAATTTCTCCCATAGAAACATCAGCAGAAACAGTCTCACCGAAATCATCAATTTCTGCTCAAGAATCTCCATCAACATCTGCACCAGAAATTGCTGCACCAACTACATCTAGCAATGAGGATACTGAGGCAATAAATTCTGATGCTAGTCTCCTGAGTGAAAGTGAACTTAAAAGTGAAAGTACAACTGAAAGTAAAGTAAAACCTTCTCAACTGAGTAAAAGTGAAGGCGAGGGTAAAGTAGAAACTTCTCAAGCTAATACCCAAAACTTGCTGGAGAAAACAGTTTCAACACCAGCATTTCAACCAAAGCCGACACCAACAATTGCAGCCGATGATTTGCCTTGGAACCGTCGCGAAGAAGTTGTACTGGAACAAGGACAACCACTACCAACAGACCTTCCATCTATTCCATCAGAACTACCAAAAGTTTCGGAGATTGAACAAGGGAAAATTGCCCGCACTGCGGAGGAAATAGAACCCACACCCTCTGAAAAAATTGCGGATACTGCGGAGGAAATAGAACCCACACCCTCTGAAAAAATTGCGGATAATCCCGGGAAAAAAGGACTGAGGGTGACATTTACTCCATTCAATAAAACTGAAATAGCTCAATTGGTAGAAGAGGGTAGATTAACACCAGATGGTTTACCCGATGTTCTAGCAATACATAAGGGAAGTAACACTAAGAATTTAGACTCAAGTTATATTTTTAGTGATTCTCAATTTGAGCCTGTAAAGTTGCTGGCTAGCTTGGTAATTGATCACAACGGTAACCTTGAAGAAGCTGTAGTTTTAGAAATAGAACCAGTGAGTCTACCCAGTAAAAAAAGCCTATATGAACAAATTGTCAATGATATTTTCAAAAACGATAGATTTTTACCAGCACAAAATAAAGATGGCACAAAACCAGAGTTGAGTAATTTATTTCTACAGATAACCATTGAACCTGTTAGTATTAACGCTCCCACGGATTGAAGCCGTGGGATTCTTGTTTCAATCAGCCGACTTAATTAAAAGAGCTTCCCCAACTGACCAGAGATCCTTATGTCCACAAGCTTTAGATTATGTGCTAACCACAGTACTTTTAAGTCCTTTCCCTAATATTTGTTTAGCTGCATTGTGGTCACGGTACATGATTGTTCGGCAAGAATGGCATTTGTGAGTACGAGTAGACAAAGATTTTTTAACTCGTTTTCCACATAAACTACCAAGTCCCTGGACTGGAAAAGCGCCCTTGCAGTCTTAACCGCAAAATCTTGACGCTGTTTACTTACCTTGAGGTGTTTTCTAGCTAATTTCTTAACAGCTTGAGGGTGATTAGATGAGTTTGTTAACCGTTAACAGTCCACGTTATTTTTAATCATGTTGACCTACTTATCAATCACCTTGGGGATATTCATGCCATAAGCTCGTAATTTCACGTAAACTTTGGTGAGTACCATTCCCCAAAATCAAGTGATCTAATAACGGAATACCCAATAGCTGCGCCCCTGCTAATAACTGACGGGTCAATTCTATATCTTCCTCACTGGGTTCTACGTTACCTGAAGGATGATTATGAGCAATAATTGCCCGTGTTGCACCTTGACGAATAACTTCGCGAAAAATATCACGAGGAGATGCTAAGGTTTCTGTGGCAGTACCAATAGTAATTACTTGGGTTCCTAATAAGCGATTTTTGACATCTAACAGCAACACTGCAAAACGTTCTTGTGTTTGCCACATCAGGTCTTGACTCAGTGCTGCTGCTGCCACCATCGGGTTATCAATTGGTGTGCTGTCTGAGGGACGACATTGAAAAACACGTTTCCCTAATTCAATCGCCGCTAAGATAGTTGTGGCTTTTGCCGGTCCAATACCAGAAATTTGCATTAACTCAGCCGGGGTTACTTCTCGCATAACTGCCAAGGGATCACGTTGGTGTTTACCTAATTCCTGTAGCAAATATTGCCCTAAGCCCACGGCTGAAAGTTTTCCCGGCCCTTGACCAGTGCCTAAAAGAATCGCAATTAACTCAGCGGTAGCTAAGATTTTGGGACCGTGGCTCATTAAACGTTCACGTGGACGCTCATCTGTGGGGATATCAGCAATTCTCAGACAATAGCTCATAGAATAACTAAGAGAATACTCACTTAGATAGCACTACCTTTAGTTATCCCTTGTTTGCTCTGCACATCATCCTCAGATGAAACAATCTTTAATTTTCATCAATTGGGCATAGATGCCGTCACAGCTAATGACTGTGATCGCTTAGGTAGATTATACTTAAGTTTAGTATATTTATAGTATATAAAAAAGCATTATTATGGCGGAAAGTATCGATAAGATCGCAGCTTTAACCCAACAGTGGTTAGCTGAGATTCAGTCACTCAAACAACAATTAGCAGAACAGCAACACGAGGGTCATACTGCTTGGGAAAGTGCTCAAAAATGGCGTAAACTTTATAACACTGAAGCAGAACAACGCCGCACAGATGCAAATTTAGCCCAACAAGTGATTGGTTCCCTCAAAGCAGAGATACATCAACTCAAGGGATTGGATTCTGGGATAGTGGAGGATAGGAAAGCTACAACCGTAGCCGAACAAGAAATTAAACAAATTAAATCATTGGAAGAATTGCAATGTAAACTTATCGCCGTTACTAAAGAACGCGATCGCCTGCTGCAAGCCTTAAAAACCGAGCAAGAAAAACACGCTCAAACTCGCAAGAGTCTAACCACAGCCTTGGGTGATGCTATTGGCTCGGCAAGACAAAGAGCCGGGGGCTAGTAACTCTCTCAAACTGAATCAATTAAAAGCCCATTGCTTTGGCTACTGCAGCCAACTCAGCGTCTATGCCTTGTTTAAATTGGCTATTACTGTGTTTAATAGCTGTATCTGGGTCTTTTAAACCATTACCTGTGAGGACACAAACCACTGTTGCTCCTGTAGGAACTTGGTCTTTCACCTGCAACAAACCGGCTACAGAAGCAGCGCTAGCGGGCTCGCAGAATATACCTTCTAATGATGCTAAAAGTCTATAGGCATCGAGAATTTCTGCATCAGTTACGGCTTTGAAGCTGCCTTGACTAGCTGATTGGGCAGCGATGGCTTTATCCCAACTAGCAGGGTTACCAATGCGTATTGCTGTGGCGATGGTTTCCGGATGGGTGACTGGTTGTCTATGGACTAAGGGGGCTGCACCTGCGGCTTGAAATCCCATCATTCGGGGCAAGCGATCGCACTTTCCTGCTTGATGATATTGACAAAAACCCATCCAATATGCTGTTATGTTCCCCGCATTACCCACTGGGATACACAACCAGTCTGGGGCATTGCCCAACGCATCTACAACTTCAAATGCTCCGGTTTTTTGTCCTTCTAAACGGTAGGGATTGACGGAGTTTACCAAAGTTATAGGATAGCTTTCTGCCATTTGCCGCACAATTTCTAGGGCGCGATCAAAATTGCCTTTGATTGCTAAAACTTCAGCACCATATAATAAAGCCTGCGCTAACTTACCCAAAGCCACATAACCATCTGGTATGAGCACAAAGGGCTTCATTCCCCCACGTTTGGCATAAGCTGCAGCTGCGGCTGAGGTGTTACCTGTACTCGCACAAATTACCGCTTTAGCCCCGGCTTCTTTAGCCTTGGTAATTGCCATAGTCATACCCCGGTCTTTAAAGCTGCCAGTGGGGTTAAGACCATCGTATTTCACAAATACTTTTACTTCTCTGCCAATGCGTTCTGCGATTGTCGGTACTGGAATCAGGGGGGTGTTACCCTCTAATAAAGTTACAACAGGTGTTTTTTCGCTGACAGGCAAGTAATCACGATAGGCTTCTATCAGTCCAGGCCAAGCTTGGCGATAAGATTTAGCAACAGACAAACTCACAGTCACGGGTTTTAAAAGTTTTTAACTAGGGATTGGGTAACGCAGCATGGGAAGACATGAAAGCTAATTCTTTTTCCCCACAAAAAGGACAAGAATATTATCTCCTTTAATGCCAGCGTCTTACTGATGACTTTGATTTTATACAAGACACTATTTTATCATAACTGCCGATAGGTACATATGCGAAATCAGGTGATAATTTCCTTATGGAACTTTCTCTAAACAATTCCAGTCTCCTGTGGTAGCACTGGTACTGCAATACAGTAAGTGATATAAAATATACAATTTTTTAACATATGTTAACTTTGTATTATTGTAATATTTACTAAATGGTGTGAGTTTATTTGTGGATTTTATTTAACAATGCTTACTTATTCATCTAGTGTTTCTCAACGGCCCTCCGAGACTCTTTGGCTTAACAATGTCAACAAGTCTTACTATCAAGACGATCAACAAGCGAAGCTGCAACACCTGCAAGCAGAGGTGGATTCTCTGTTACACCAATTACAAAACCTGAAAAAACAACGTTTAGCGGAGCACAAGCAAGAGGAAAAGGAATAGATTAGTTTTCGTCACGGCGACCGTCCGTAGATGGTACTATAGAAAAGTACTAGTCAAACCCTTGACTTTGATCTCACCAACGCTTTAGGTAATAATTATCGATATTCTCTACTAACAATGCTCAATATTCTGTATTGGACACCTTGACCACCGCTGTGAGGGTTTATTGGGCACTTTTTATGAGCTTTAATCATTAACCAAGATGATCATTATGACTAATCGGGGATTTGATGTGACGTTTTGGAAGTCCCTTGTGTAGCCAGCTATTTTTCTACCACCTACCAATAATAAAAGAGGTTTAGCGCATCGCCAAACCTCACTATAAATCCAGTGCATAACAACATCCCGGACTAATTTACCTATTATTTTTGCCATTGGTCATCTTCCTATGGGATGTGTCCAAATTTCATAAAAGCTGCTAAGGATTTATTTCGGTATTGCTAAATACCTTAACGTATGAGAAATTTGGACAGCTAAAATTTTTCATACTATAAGAAATCCTCTTTGATTTAGCACTCTTAGCCAAACTTTTCTTCAGATTAGTTGCAAAATAAAAGACGGGTTTCATCCCGCCGACATAGCTTGAAAGTGGCAATACACCCTGGAATTTATAAAAATAGCCAACATTAAACTGAATAGGTTGTGAGGAGAGAAGATTACGTAAACAAAAAGAACAGCTAATTATGCTGGATTCCGTGTTTCAATCAAAGTCAATCCCTACACTTCTCACGAATATATCACATAACAAATTTAATCAGTTGCCATTTTGGCAGATACTCAAGAATAAAATTAACGAATTAAATATTGTTATAGCTATAAGTATTATAAGCCTTTTACTAAGTGAAGCAAGTTCATAAAATCTCCCCTGGGAAAATTATCAAAATGATAGAATGTCAAAAATATTACTAATTTTTTGGTATACACACTGTCTAATTGAGATGGAAGCTATATGTATGGAAAAAAACTTAAATATAGTTATAATTTAGTTATAAAACTAAGATAAAAGCCACATTTACACCGAAATCAACTTTCTGGGCAAGACCATTAACTACAATATTTCGTTCTGGTTTATAAGAAGATAGGCTGAAAACCCTTGAGGTTAAGTTTTTCCGCCAAGGCATAAAAGCCGATTAACGCGTTTGCGCCTCAGTCATCTCAGCTATTCCCTTTGTTGGGGAATGGAGAGTGTCAACCAACTCCACTCTTCTTTTGTAGGCGAGTGGGAACAAGTATCCTTTCCTTAGGGAACTGCCTAACCAAGGTATCATCAATAATGTGATTCTACTTTAGTTAAATTCAGCCAAACAAGGAAAATAGTTACATTTTTACTAATTCTATTATTTGTAGATGTTAGAAGAGAAACATAGAAGCACAACAAAACTCGGTTGGTCTTTAAATGAACGAGATCCGGAATTTATCAAATCTTTGATGCCCTTATTCAGCTTTTTGTATCATTACTACTTTCGAGTGCAAACAAGTGGTTGGCATCATATTCCCACCCAAGAAAAAGTCCTGTTCGTTGGTTCTCACAATGGAGGAATGGCTTCTCCTGACATGGCCATGATTATGTACGACTGGTTCCGAAAATTTGGGTTTGAGAAACCTGTGTACGGTCTAATGCATCCCCATATTTGGAAATTTACCCCAGAAGTAGCAAAAATAGCTGCTAAAACTGGCGCAATCATAGCTCATCCAAAAATGGCTTACGCCGCTTTCCGTTGTGGGGCGAGTGTATTGGTCTATCCTGGTGGAGCAGAAGACGTCTTTCGACCGCATCATTTGCGGAATAAAATTTACTTTGCAGGACGGCGTGGATTTATCAAACTAGCCCTACAGGAAAAAGTACCGATTGTACCGATAATTTCTACCGGCGCTCATGATACTTTGATTGTCTTGGCTGACTTCTATAAAATCCTACAGCAATTCCACGAATGGGGAATGCCGTGGTTGTTTGATATTGACCCGGTAGTTTTTCCTGTTTATCTGGGATTACCGTGGGGACTAGCAATTGGGCCTCTTCCCAATATTCCATTACCAGTACATATTCAAACACGGGTGTGTAAACCCATTGTATTTGAACGGTACGGCCAGGAAGCGGCTAGCAATCGCCAGTATGTCAATGAATGCTATGAATTAGTTGTCAATCAGATGCAGCAAGACTTAGACCAATTAGTTCAGATGCGCCATCAGGAGTGATTTAGCAGTAACCACAAAACAAATCCAGATCCAATGAAAACAATGCTCATAACACTTTATTCACTGATTCTCAAGTTTTCAACACGTGCATCTTTCATACTGGCACTGCTTGGCGTAGTTCCACAGGTTCACCAGTCAAACTATAAGCCCGAACCTCAGTAATTTTTACCTTTACCAACTGCCCTTTTAATTGATTGATGTCGCCGGTAAAGAATGTCAACCGATTACCGCGAGTGCGTCCCATAACTTGAGTGTGATCTTTGGAATTTTTGTCTTCTACTAAAACTTCTTCAATGCGTCCCATGTAACGCCGCGATCGCTCGGCTGCTTTGATATTGACTAAATGGTTTAATCTTTGTAGGCGATCGCTTTTGACTTCTTCACTGAGTTGATTTGACCACAAAGCTGCTGGCGTTCCGGGACGGGGGGAATATGCTGCTGTATTCAACAAGTCAAAGCCAATATCTTCCACTAATTTCAGGGTATTTTCAAATTGTGCTTCTGTCTCTCCCGGAAAACCGACAATTGCATCGCCGCTAATGGAAGCGTCGGGCATATAGCGTCGAATGGTGTCAATGATCCGGCGATATTTGTCGTGAGTATAACCCCGTGACATTGCTTTTAGCACTTCATTATCACCTGATTGAAAGGGGATGTGAAAGTGTTCACATACTTTGGGTAATTCGGCACAAGCCTTGATTAACCTTTCAGTAAAATAACGAGGATGACTAGTGGCAAATCTGAGCCGTTCAATTCCTGGAACATCATGTACATAATAAAGTAAATCAGTGAAGTTATGCAGATGCCGACCTTCTGGAGTTGTCCCCGGCAAATCTCTACCGTAAGCGTCAATATTTTGACCCAAGAGGGTAATTTCTTTGTAACCTTCCCGTCCCAGTGTCTTCATTTCAGCAAGTATCGCTTCTGGGGTGCGGGATTGTTCTACACCGCGCACATTAGGAACTACGCAATAAGTACAGCGTTCATTACAGCCATAAATCACATTTACCCAGGCATTAACATTGCTATCTCTTCGTGGCTGGGTGATATCTTCCATAATGTGAACCGACTCAGTGGCTACAACTTGATTACCATCAAACACTGATGCCAGTAAATCTTTGAGGCGGTTAGCGTGTTGTGGCCCCATTACCAAGTCCAATTCTGGCACCCGTCGTAACAAGCTTTCCCCTTCCTGCTGGGCAACACAACCTGCAACAATCAATGTTAAATCAGGTTGCTGGTGCTTACGTTTCGCTTGTTTGCCGAGGTAAGAATACACCTTTTGTTCAGCGTTATCGCGAATCGTACAGGTATTATAGAGAATCAAATCTGCATGATTGGGGTCTTCTGACCATTCAAAGCCCATGTCTTCTAAAATGCCAGCCATGCGCTCTGAGTCGGCTTTATTCATTTGGCAACCGAAGGTAATGATATGGTAACGGCGATTAGAAGTGGTCATGGGCAATTCTGCTGATTTAGCATTAAGTATATAAACTTTATTCCTATTCTATTAAACAATAGAGAAAGCTACCTGATTTAGAGGCCAATCGCTCTGATAATTCCAGGAGTTTTACCAACTGATGGGGATCCCGCCTTGCGGCGTCGAACAACTAGCCCCCCAATTCAAGGCGTTGGGAATTAATCCCGACTAATTGATTTCCATTGCCATCTGTGAAAATTAACTACTGTATATCTACTCCTCACTGGTAGCTTCAGATGATGCTGCTGGCTGAGGTGGAGCAGTTTTGCGACTGCGGCGTAATGAATTCCGCAACTCATTCTGACTTGAAGATAAGCTGTTGCTAGGAGATGCAGGAGATGGTTGATTTGACCTGAAACGTCGCCGCCGATTTGTGCTTGGTTGTTCTTGTGCAGAATTAGTGGTGCTTCGTTGACGGCGGGCGTTGCGTAAAGACTCTCTCAGATTCCTTGTAGTCGAAGTTTTTTTGCTTGGAGATGATGAACTAGCTGCTCTGTTTTGTACGGGCTGACGAGGTTCTTTGACTGGTGTTGCTACTGGTGTAGTTTCTCGTCTGATCCTGATTCTTCTGGGTTTGCTGATGGTGTTGGCAGAAGGAGTATTTGTATCCTCCGATGTAGAACTGGGATTAGATATTGCTGTTTGGCGACTTCTCTGTCTGGCTTGTGCTTCTTGTTTTCGTTTCCGTTCTTGGACTTGGCGGTATCGGCGTGAACCTTCTATTGCAAAATCGGTAGCTATTGATACTCTGCTTCTGCCACCCTCTGATGGTTTCAATTTCCAGTTACGCGCCTGTCTCAAGGTTTCTTGGTCTAATTTGCTGTTACCACTAGAACCAACAATCCGTGCATTAGTAACATTACCTTGTGAATCAGTATCAACAGCTACTTCTACTCTGCCTTCAATTCCTCGCCGTCTGGCAAACTCTGGATATTTAGTGCTGCAATCAGCGCAAGCTGCCCGACCATTACCTGAACCCCTGGAATTAGGGCTAGGATTATTATTTTCTCTATTGTTTTCTGGTTGTGTTTTGATCTGTGGAGTAGTGGGCACGGTGGGGGCGACTGCTACCGGCGATGGTTGTACTTGTACATTGTTAGAAGTGGTAGTATTTTCTGTGGTGACTGAAGCTGCTGTATTACTGCTTTGAGTAATTCTGGAATTTCTCAATCCACTTAAGGTTTCTCTGAGGTTTTCACTACCTTCATTTATCTGAGGAACCGCAATTGGTGATGTTGATGATGTGGAAGTCAAAAGAGATTCTAACTTAGCTATAGATGCTTGGCGTGGGGGGATTGTGGGTTGAGGCTGTTCAGTGGTTACTTTAGTTGGTTGGAGTGGCTGGGAAACTGGAGGAGGTTGAACAGTTTCCACCCGAGCTGGTGGTGTAACTACCTTTAGCTGTTGTTGCGGTACTGGGGGGGGCTGAATAATTTTTGGCTCAATTTTTACCGCAGTGATAGGTGTCACTTTAGTGGTGACAATTTTGCGAGGCTTGGGTATTTTAACTTTTTCGGGAATTATTTCCGGCGGTTTTTCTGGTTTTTCAACGGTGGTACTTACGGGATCTACAATTATTAAGTCTATTGGCTCATATTGTTTTTTCGGCACTCTCGTCAACAAAATACCTATACCGGAAGACAGTACGCCAATGTGTAGGGCTAAGGAACCAATCAGACTGTATATTAAGAATGTCTTAACAGCCTCAACTTCTTGAGAGCGATGTTCGACATTAATGCCGGAAAAACTCATAGTTTATTGATACCTTTTCTCAGTTATTCAGTTATATTAGAACGCACTGGCTGAAAATAACAAGTCAAAAATTAAAATTGTTTCGGTAATGTTATGGATTGGCTAATATGTTGATTTTCCGGCTGAGAGCAAATTTTAACTTATGTAATTTTTTAATCTTGATTTTTTGCTAAAAAATATCAATTATCTCTGACATTTAACAAATGTATATTAAATCACTATTTAATTTAACAAAAAATTTGGCTTTATATGTAAAATCAACTACAAAAAATCCGGCAGCTATCTATTAAGGATGGAATTCAAGTCCTGGATTTTCTTGCCTAGCTAGAGAATTATTAACAAAGAATAAAAAATAACGGATAAATATCTAGTGAGTGTGGTTAAAACATTAAATTAGAGTGGTTGTATATCTCCATGCTTTACTCCATGCCATTTTGACAATTTAATCTCCTTGGTATCCGCTATTTATGTTGAACTCAGAATAGAATGGAAAAAGAATGTGTGCCAACTAATAACTACTTATAGGTAAAGGGCTGGCAACAGCAAAAAAAATCTCGCCCAATCCTTTTAAATCTCTTGATTGAATTTAGCGTAAATTATGGAGAAGTTGTTCTTGAATTTACGCCTGTGGACAAATAAAGAAGCAATTCTAGTTTTATGAGTAGATTTGAGTAGGTTTATTTGGCATTTAATAGCTGGTTCCCAAAAATCACAATTGCAAAAAACTGTCTTTGAAGTAGGCTTGTAGCATCTTAACGCTTGTAATATTTTTATGACTTCCCTGATTCGTTTCTTAATGTGCCCCCCTGACCACTACAATGTAGATTATGTGATTAATCCCTGGATGGAAGGGAATATTCACAAGTCTTCGCGCGAACGCGCCGTGGAACAGTGGCAGAAACTTCACCACATTCTCAAACAACACGCCATTGTCGATTTAGTAACGCCCCAGATGGGTTGGCCCGATATGGTATTTACTGCTAACGCTGGCTTGGTCCTGGGGGAAAATGTTGTTCTCAGTCGATTTCTGCACAAAGAACGTCAGGGAGAAGAACCTTTCTTTAAAAATTGGTTTGAAGAAAACGGTTACACAGTTCATTTATTACCTAAAGACTTACCGTTTGAAGGTGCTGGGGATGCACTTTTAGATCGGGAAGGACGTTGGTTATGGGCTGGATATGGCTTTCGCTCTGAATTAGATTCTCACCCTTATTTAGCTAAATGGCTAGATATTGAGGTGCTATCTCTGCGCTTAATTGATGAGCGTTTTTATCACTTAGATACTTGCTTTTGTCCTTTAGCTAACGGCTATTTATTGTATTATCCCGGCGCTTTTGATGCTTATTCTAACCGTTTAATAGAAATGCGCGTTGCACCAGAAAAGCGGATAGCAATTACCGAAGCTGATGCTGTGAACTTCGCTTGTAATACAGTGAACGTAGACAGCATTGTGATTGTGAATAAAGCCGGCAATGCTTTAAAAACACGTTTAACAGATGTTGGTTTTCGAGTCATTGAAACGCCGTTGACAGAATTCCTCAAAGCAGGTGGTGCAGCTAAATGTCTCACACTGCGAGTTACAGAACCACTCCACACAGAAATTCATGCCAATGTCTCCGTAGAAAGCCGCGTTATTCGGTTGGAAGGACATTTGCTGGACTCTGGTTTGATTAACCAAGCTCTAGATTTAATTGTGGATGGTGGGGGAAGTTTCCAAGTGATGAATTTCAACTTGGGAGAACAACGCCAAAGTACATCAGCTGCTGAAGTGCGAGTTTCAGCCCCTTCTCATGAGGTAATGGAAGAAATTATCTCTCAGTTAATTGATTTGGGTGCTGTAGATTTACCCCAAAATGAACGAGATGCTAAACTGGAGCCTGTAACCCAAGCTGGGGTGGCTCCTGATGATTTCTACGTCAGTACTATCTATCCTACAGAAGTGCGAATTAATGCTGAGTGGATTAAAGTGCATAATCAGCGCATGGATGGTGCGATCGCTATTACTCAAACCGCCAATGGTTTAATGGCTAGATGTAAAATTCTCCGGGATTTAGAAGTAAATGATTTGGTAGTGGTGGATGTGCAAGGTATCCGTACTATCCGCAAAACTGAATCACGAGAACAGCGTAATTCTCAAGAATTTAGCTTTATGTCATCGGGTGTTTCCAGTGAAAGGCGTGTGGAACTTGTGGTGGAGCAAGTGGCTTGGGAATTACGTAAAATTCGGGATGCGGGCGGTAAAGTAGTTGTCACTGCTGGTCCTGTGGTGATTCACACGGGGGGCGGTGAACATTTAGCGCGACTGATTCGGGAAGGATATGTACAGGGGCTCTTGGGTGGCAATGCCATTGCTGTCCACGATATTGAACAAAATATTATGGGCACATCCCTGGGTGTGGATATGAAGCGGGGTGTCACTGTGCGTGGTGGACATCGCCATCACCTCAAGGCCATTAATACTATCCGCCGTTATGGCAGTATTGCTAAGGCTGTGGAGGCGGGAGTATTTAAGGGTGGGGTGATGTATGAGTGTGTTACTAATAATGTGCCTTTCTGTTTGGCTGGTTCTATTCGGGATGATGGGCCTTTACCTGATACCCAAATGAATTTGATTAAAGCTCAGGAGAATTATGCTCAATTGATTGAGGGTGCGGAGATGGTGTTGATGCTGTCTAGTATGTTGCATTCTATTGGGGTGGGGAATATGACTCCGGCTGGGGTGAAAATAGTCTGTGTGGATATTAATCCGGCTGTGGTTACTAAGTTAAGCGATCGCGGTTCTGTGGAATCTGTGGGTGTGGTGACGGATGTGGGTTTGTTCCTCAGTTTGTTGGTTCAGCAGTTGGATAAGTTGACTAGTCCTTATGTTGCTAATGTAAGTTAAGAAATGTAACATAGAAGGGTTAGTCAATGGCTAACTATTTGCCAACAATAGATTATATATGCTCATAAATGCTAATATAGTCGTATGGCTTATGTACCACTACGAGAAGCAGTCAAACAACTAGGACTGCATCCAAACACTTTAAGAAAGTACGCAGACAATGGCAAGATTGAAAGCATCAAAAACGAAGCAGGACAAAGACTTTTTAACGTCGAATCCTACCTCCGTGGAGCAACTAGAACTTCCTTTGTTTGCTACTGCCGGGTTGGTTCAACCAAGCAACGAGACGACCTTGGTAGACAAATTGCCTATATGCAATCACTCTACCCGGATGCCGAAATCATCAAAGATATCGGCAGTGGAATCAACTTTAAAAGAAAAGGACTGCAAGCCTTACTGGACAGACTTATGCGGGGAGATAAGCTCACGATTGTTGTTGCCTGTCGTGACCGACTTGCAAGGTTTGGATTCGAGCTTATTCAGTACATGGTGGAGCAAAACGGTGGACGAATCGTGGTTCTCGACAACAATGTACATTGCCCAGAGTCAGAGCTTACCTCGGATCTTCTCTCTATCCTCCACCTCTTCTCTTGTCGGATGCACGGACTCAGGAAGTACAGTAAAAAAATCAAGGAAGATCCGGATCTTTCTCACAACCGAGCACAGGCGGATCGTTAAACAGTGGTTTGGTGTGTCCAGGTTTGTTTACAACACCACCGTCAAACTGGTGCAAGACCCTAGCATTAAGGCTAACTGGAAAGGGATTAAGACTGACATATTGAACAAACTACCACAATGGAGTAAATCAGTCCCTTATC
>NZ_JANQDJ010000002.1:0-13651 GCF_029891685.1 Umezakia ovalisporum Ak1311
GCTTTGATTTCTCCATTACCGTCAATATCAAAGTTCCATTCCTGCTTACTGATTAAAATTGGGTCTGCTTCTAGGCTATAACCAGGGGCTAAATTATCGGAAGTAAAATTAACTTGAGTTCCAGCAAAGTTTTCAGTGGTGCTAAAGTTGAAATCCCCTAACTTTAACGGTAAAGTTTGGTTAGGCCAGTTACCGAAAAAGTCAGTATAGCCAAATTGGACATAGCGATCGCTTTGGGGGTCGTTGTCTAGGTTCCTACTATCAGCTAGGTCTTCTACTGCAACGAATAGATTGTTATTGAAGAGGTTGTCTGGTTTTTGGAAGCTCAATTCATTAGAATTGTAGTGCAACCGTAGACTAATGCCGGTCAGGGTGTTGTCACCGTTGGAAGTGTTGTAGAACAGGGGAATAGATACATTACCCCTAGGAGCAGCAGTTAAATTGTCCGATGATGTAATTTGTTGGCGATCGCCCTGCACCAGTGGTGTATCATCATTCCTAATGGTTCCCGTAGCTGTGGCGGTGGTAATGGTGGCGTTACTGGGGTTAGATAGGCTAACGGTAAAGGTTTCCTCTGGTTCCACCACTGTATCACCACTGACATTGACTGTAATTACTTGAGATGTTACCCCACTAGCAAAGGTGACCGTACCTGTGGGGATGGTTCCCCCAAAGTCCCCTGCGTTAGCAGGGTTGTCACCTGTACCTGTAACCGCCCAGTTAGCAGTGCTGGTGGTGGATGTATCCCCTGTGCGGGTAACTGTGAAGGTGTAGGGGGTATTACCTGTGTTACCTTCTAACTGTATGGCGTTAGTGGGGGCGATCGCTATTTCTGGAGTTTCCGGCTCACTAGTCGCTAAATTTGTCGCTGCAATACTGACTAAAGAATCATTATTATCACCGGGTAAATCACCAGACAAGTCCCAAAAGAATATACCACCTAAACCTTTCCCTTTAATATAGTCAGTCTTGATACCAATTGACTCCCTATCTTCGTAGGAACTAAACATCCCACCCTGGTCGGTAGGACTGTAAATATAGGGGATTTTTGCCAAATCATCCCAGTAACGAGTATATACACTGGGTTGTTCTTGGAGTTTGTTATACAAATCTTTGTAGTCATAACTACCTGCTTCCCATGTTCCCGAAGCCGCACCACCAGATGACTGAAATAGTCCATTATTGGTACTAGGTACACCAGACCAAGCGCGTCCATATGCAGGAACTCCCAGAACTATCTGATCTGCACGAACCCCAGCATCAAGATAGGCGTCTATGGTAGAGTCTATGGACTGCTGTCCTGGAACAGCATATAAAGGAGCATTATGGTTGGTAGTATTTTCCCAAGCACCATGATAGTCATAGGCCATGAGAGTGAAGAAGTCAATGTGTTCAGAAATTTCCCCTAACTCAAAGTTATTTGTAGTGGACAAGCTAGCAGGGGAAGCAATAGTCAGCTGATAATCTTGATTATCTATAGCTTCTTGTTCATCCAACTCTTCCCGTATTTCTTCTAGTAATAGGGTGTAATTTTGTTTGTCTTCTGGACGATTAATATTACCTTCTAAACCCCCACTAACAGGATATTCCCAGTCAATATCCAAGCCATCAAAACCGTATTGAACCATCAAATCTACTGCAGAAGCAGCAAATTTTTCCCGTGAGGCTTCAGTTAAAGCTGTATCAGAGAAAGGACCAGAAAGTGACCAACCTCCAATAGACATCATGGTTTTCAGATGGGGATATTCTTGTTTTAAAGCTTGGAGTTCAGCAAAATTACCCGCTAAACCTTGATCTGATTCTTCCCGAGTATACTTCCCATTAAATGTATGTTGTATCGCCGCCCAAGGATCGTATATTGCTACTTCTCCATTTTCGTCGATTTTTGTAAACGCATAAAAAACATGAGTTAGTTTATCCCCTGGAATGTCCTCGACTTGAAAATCACGACCATATGTTGCCCATTCGGGGAAATATCCACCTACGATAGTGTTATACTCTTTGATTTCAATAATGCCTTTTAAAGAAGCGCCACTGCCGTAATCATTCCATTTGCCAGCAGCATTATAATTCATCCCCACATAATCTTCGTTACCAGCATTATTTGGTTCATTGGTAAAGAAGTTCCTGTAAGTAGAGGTTTCACCGCTCACCCACTTAAATTTAGTGCCATCTGTATCGGCTTCTGTATCCTTATCTGTCAGTCCAATCCACAGTTGTTCACTACCACCAAAGGTATTAACTAGCCAGTCTTGTTCGGCTTGAGAGTTAATGGTGACAAGATTTCCACCTAAACTCTGTGCTTGAGCTTGAGCTTCTTCCCATGTAGCAGCTCCGGTTAAGAGATATTTACTGCCGTTCCATTCATAAAACTGGCTTTCAATTTCAAGATAGGGAGCAAAAAGAAAATTAGCCATGGTCATCTCCTGAATCTGGGATTGTTAGAAAGTTTTTTGTTCGCTACTAACTAATTAGTTGGGTTTTTTGGTTTTATTCACAGTTGGCCGACTAATTTTTCACAGACACGAGCAAGTTAGTAATGCTCACGGAAACATATTATATCTATTAAATCCAATATAAATAGGGTTTTACTTACGTGTAGTAACACAAAACCCAGTTAAAATCACAGCTAAGGCTGAAGGCACAAAAGGAACCCATGCCCCCGATGTACTAATAATGACTGTACAAAATCCGTATAAAACTATAACTGTAGTCACGATAGTGCAGCCTTGACCTAAACGTGAATCAATACGCCAAATAATTAAACCAGATATGAAAGACCATCCAAAAATCCACAGAATATCACCCCAGTAAGGCAAAACCCACAGCATAACTCGTTGATCTAAAACAGCACTGATAATTTGGCTGACCATTTGTGCTTGTATCAACACACCCGGTATTCTTGCAGGCTGTTGTACAACACTGTAGGGAGTTGACCAAATATCGCTGACAGTGTTAGCCGTGACTCCAATCAGGATTACCTTATCTTTGACTAAATCAGGGTTGACTCTATCATTGAAGATATCTTCTAGAGAAACTTTCTGGAAATTGCGATCGCGGTAGTTGAGTAAGACCTGAAAGCCACCTAAATCTACCCCTTGTTGGTAACCACCACTACGCCCAGGCTTTAAGGGTTGCAATACTTTACTGCCAAACTTGATATAATTCTTATTTAAATTATTAATTTGAATATTTTCGTGAAATAAATAACGATACGCCAGTTGAAAACTTAATGAATAATTGGTTTGACAAGCAGATGAAGGTTCTTGCGCCATCATCAGAATTTGCCGCCGAACGATATAGTCAGAATCTTCAATTCCATCGGTAAAACCTTGACGTTCTACAGGTACTTGTTCGGGAGGTTTTACACCTTGAGGGTCAAATTTATGATCTTTACCTTTGCACACGACAACAACTGTATCTGCTTTTAGTTCATCAACCAAGTTTCTCTGGTTTGGTTGTTTAGGGTCTTGAGAATCTCGATAAAGATCCAGTCCAATTACTCGCGGTTGATATTGTTGTAATTTGTGCAGTAACTCAGCTAACTTATAATCTGGAATTGATTTCCTACCTCTGACAATTTCTTGTTGGTAAGATTGGATATCTTTTTCAGTAATTTCCACAAGTAGTAACCTTGCATCCAGAAGTGTTGAATCCTGCAATAAAAATTTACAATTTTTGCGTTTTACCCAGATAAAGTTCATTGTCTATTAAGAATAGAGTCATTAATTGCTCAAGTTTTGTATCACCGACGCACAACTTGGACAGTCAACATTTCTGCCCTACGGTAGTAAATTGATTTAAATATCCTTGTATTTGAACTAAATCTCCAGTAGCACCACGCCCTCCCCAAAACACAAAAAAAGTAGAGACCCTCTCCAGACAGCCTCTACTTATACTTCAACTAGGGGGCATTCTCTAGAATGCCTCGCCTAAACTATTAAACGGTGAAATTCACTCTAACAACCATATCTGCGTAATCTTGACGACCTTGTAAAGTCTCAAAACCAAATACATTATCACCCAACAAACTCACATGGTCTATTCCAGTGGAATTAGCCCCTAAGAAGGGGAAATAAACAGAATCACCGATATCATCAAATCCACCATCAACAACAACAAAAGGAGCCAACAAGACACCAGGAACTAGGGTAGCTGTATAACTAACACCGCGTCTACCTGTGGCCGTTAAAGCAATATCCGAAACGCGAGAATCAATGGCTGCCTGAGTGTAACCATCTTCACCTGGTAAAACATCGGCAATGCCATCATTATCTAAATCGATGCCACCATTCTCATCGGTGATGGCATAAAACCCAACATAGTTATTTAACCTTCCTTCCTGTGCAACTAAAAACTCTGCTTGTACTGACTCTGTAATTGAACGCAAATCAATAAAATCACCTTGAGAAGTACCTAAAGGTAAGGCTTTTTCTACGGATTGAATCTTCACCTCAAAGTCTTTATAGCTAGGATTTCTCACCGATGACAGCCTCCAAGCTAACCCAAATTCATCATTACCCAAGTCTGTTACATTTTGCACAGCACTGTCAGCGATCACCATGTCTGCAATGGGTACAACTCCTGCTTTTACTTCATCTGTTGTGCCATTGCGCACAGCATAAAATTGTAAGCGATCGCCTGAGTTAAACTCTAGTAACCGAGAAAGCTCATTTCTGCCAGCGCCCCTGGGCAACTTATTGACGGTAGAAAAAATTCCTTGTGCTCGTTCTAGGGCAGCTAAAGCATAGCCATCGTCTCCGGGAGCAATTCCATCAATTCTACCTAGGGCATCATCTACTTTAAACACTCCGAGTTCATGGACTTGATTTGGTCGAGCTTGAGTTAAGCTGACTTGCAACCTTACCGTCTCCCCACTGCCGCGAATTGTAAAGTTATCACCATTATTCACCAAGGGTAAATCGTTGTCAGCAATGCTAATGGTGGCTTTAGCTGTTTCCAACACATACTCTGGGCTATTTGTCAAGTCAAAAACAATAGTTTCTTCGGTTTCTACAAAATCATCATCAATTAAGTTAACTGACACATCTACAAAACTTTGACCGGCAGGAATGACAGCATTACCACTAAGCTCCTCGTAATCAAGGTTACTTGTTGCATCCCCAGCGACTGTATAGTTAACCGTTAAGGGTTGGCTGGTGTTGCCTAACCGAGAAATACGAAAAACCCCCGTACCACCCTCATTAACATTACCAAGAGCAGTTACACTAACTGCGGGACTGGGTAAATTTAAAGGCTGCTGCAACCTCAACAAAATAACTTCATTGTTATCTATCGCTGGGGGTCTACCCACAGAAAAAGGATAATTATTGTCATTAGTTACTAGCAAGGTATCCTTATCTATAACCAACACCGATTCTATGGTTACAAAAGGAAAAGTAAACGTTGTGTCGCCATCTTGATTTAAATCATTGGGGTCTTGAACGTTCAACAAATCAACAACTTCTTCCTTAATGAAAAATTGGTTGATATCTTGTTGAGACAAATCGATTTTGAATATCTTCTTAAACCCAGCAGTAGAACCTTGTCCACCATCTCGTTCAATGACCAGAAACTCATTTTCGTTAATTACCGTAAAGTCACCAATAGCATGGTTGGGCTGCTCCATACGGTAGTAACCAGCCAAACCTTTGTATTGGTTGGTCTCTAAATCAAATTCATAGACACGCAAAGAATTGGCGGGGTCTCCTAAAACTGTGCCTTCTAACATGGGATACAAGGTCTTTTGGTCTAAACTAATAGCCATGCCTTCAAAGCCGCGAGACCGGGCTAAATTGGCTTCTTTGGGGTCTCCCAACAATTCGTTTACCACCAAGCTTCCTGTACCGGGAAAGTCAGAAAAGAACCCATCAACACCCAATTCTATAAATTGTTGATATTCTCGTTTGGCATCGTTTTGGTATTCTGGAGCAAGAAATACATCTTCATTTCGGAAGGTATAGGGATGAACTAATAAACCAACGGCGTGAGCGTCTTCCACTAGGGTGGTTGGGGCTTGCAACACTCCTCCCACTGAAGGT
This sequence comes from Umezakia ovalisporum Ak1311, assembly GCF_029891685.1. Taxonomy (NCBI): domain Bacteria; kingdom Bacillati; phylum Cyanobacteriota; class Cyanophyceae; order Nostocales; family Nodulariaceae; genus Umezakia; species Umezakia ovalisporum. Next base: position 6,042 of record NZ_JANQDJ010000002.1, read on the forward strand.
ACAATTAAGCGCTTGTTAGGACCAATGCCATCGGCGTAGGTAGCAATATTAGCCAATTCACTAGGTTGAGTTAAGTTGCCATAGGTGCGAGGATCACCACTGAGAACAAAGTCGTAAGGTCTACCACTAGCACCTCCTAGCAACTGAACTAAAGGAATATCTACCCCTGCGTTGGGCATAATCACATTATTCAGTTCCTGGAGGTTACTCACTTCAAAGGACTGAATAAATGTTCGGGCCGGGTCTGTGAATTCTTCTCTAACTAAAGTATCAATTACCATTTGACCCAGGTTCATGTTGATGGGGGAATTACCATCTAAAAACTTACCTTCTGTGGCAAAGAATGTGGGATGTTTTGTTTCTGGGTAAATGCCTATTTTTCTTCCTGTTTCTTTTTCTACATCTTTTACTAGTTGAATAATTTCTCCTAAGGTGGGTACTTTTAGTTCATCTTGATCAAATCTGGTACTCCGCAAGTCTGGCAAGCGTTCAATGGAGTTGAGGGTTTTGATTTCTTCTAAGGTGAAATCTTCGCTAAACCATCCTCTTACAACACGACCATCTATGATTTTAGTAGTTAAGCGGTCGGCAAACTCTGGACGTGAGGCCACATCGGTGCTAGTGTCAGTCCTGTTCACTGTTCCATCAGAATTAAGAATAGCTAAGGCATTTTCATGACGTGCTATTAACTGTCCATCCTTGGTGGGAACTAAGTCTGGTTCTATAAAGTTTGCACCTTCGGCGATCGCTAATTTATAAGCAACTAAGGTATGTTCTGGACGTAAACCACTAGCACCGCGATGTCCAATCACCAAAGGAGGCTTACCATCCAAGGTAGCAAATAAAGGAGGTAACAATTCAGGACTGTCAGGAGACATGACTAGTGTACCAGTCAACTGGTCTCGCACGTCATCTCCTGTGGCTGGAAAATCCGTAAAATAACCATCAACACCGAGATTAATAAAATCGATGTATTCTGCCGTGGGGTTATTATTGTAGTTCCCTGAAAGGTAACGTGCTTCGTTGCGGAAAGTGTAGGGATGAACCAACAAACCAGCGTTGTGGGCATCTTGAACTAAGTTTGTGGGAGCAGTTAAAGTCTTATCTGCATCATTAACTACGCCATCACCATTAACATCATCAGCTTGATTATCCCCATTTAAATCCACCCCTTGTACTGACCTAATCATACGCTTCCAAGGTCCAATACCATCAGCATAGGTGGCAATTTCCTGTAAGCCAGCAGGAGAGCGCAAGTCTGCATAGGTGCGAAGATCACCACTAAGAACAAAGTCGTAAGGTTGAGTTTCTATAAGAGAACCATCAAGGTTGACATCAATAGCATCTAGCAACTGAATCAAGGGAATATCAGTTTGCTCACTAAGTTCTTTAAGGTTACCTACTTCAAAGGACTGAATAAATACTCGGCTAGGGTCCGTGAAGTTGGCAACTGCTAGAGTAGCTAAAAGAGGTTCTTCCAAAGACAAACCCAATTGATCATGATAGGTAGGATGCTTTGTTTCAGGGTAAATACCTATTTTTTTACCAGTGTCCGCCTCTATTTGCTGTACCAACTCAATAATTTCTGCCAAAGTAGGAATTTCATAAACTCCATTAAACACCTGAGTACGGAAACCTTGAGGCATGACAGCCCGCAAAGTCTTAATTTCTGCTAAGGTGAAATCGGAAGCAAAGAAACCTTCCTCAGAAACACCATCCACAATTTTAGTGGTGCGGCGGTCAGCAAACTCAGGACGTAAAGCTACATCGGTAGTGGCAATTAAATTAGGTTCATGACGTGCTATTAAATGTCCATCTTGGGTAGAAACTAAATCAGGTTCAATAAAGTCTGCTCCCTGTTCAATGGCTAATTTGTAAGCCCCTAGAGTATGTTCTGGCAATTCTCCACTAGCACCCCGATGTCCAATAACTAGGGGCTGGGTATTGTTGAGAGTTTTTAAATTAAAAGTGTTGGGGGTAGCAATGGGAGCAGCTAATAGTTTGCCGGTGGGGTCAAAATGCAGTAAATAAGGTCCGAACTCTTCCCCTATCCAAAAACTACCGTCTTTGGCAACTACCAAAGACTCAATGTCAAAGTCTGCACCTGTTAACAACCGCTCAGAAGTATTTTCGTTAACAATAGCAAAAGGAACTTTTTGGTCAGGGTCAGAAAGTTGGACAAAGTCTAGGATTTCTACACTACCATCCCCATCAACTCCCCGAAACTTAGGCGCAACTCGATAAATTCGCAGTAAATAATCAGGACTGTTGGCTTTACTACCAAATCCGTTATCTGATAAAAACCAGAAAGAACTCTCATCTGCAACCTGCACAGCACTAAAACCTTGAACAGGGGGAGAGGCAAAAGGCACTTCCCGTCCATTGGTGTTACCCGTGATAGCACTGCCGGAGCTAGGACCTTCAGCAAAAGTATCTGCCGGCAAGGAAGCAAACCCAACTAAGGTTACCTGGGGCGAAGCTATGTTGTTGGGCAGTTCGAGGATTCCCAATTTTTGAGGAACGAGTCCATCTACACCAAAGTCGTTATCATTTAATAAGGCTAAGGTGTTGGGTGTCACTAAAGCTAAACCTTCTAATTTTTCCACGCCAGTGTAACCGAGTTGAGCAGCATTGGCAATTAAACTTTTACCCACAACAGAAATATTAGCTGCTGTCAACTCTGCTGGGGAAAGTTCTTCAATGGTTTTGCCCTCAGGTAAGACTAGGTTGGCTGAGTTAATATTTGTAGCATTAGCTAGGTCAATTTCGTAAATCAATTTATTAGCATCGGCACCAGATCGACTATCGCGCTCTACTACAGCAAACCTGCCTTTACCCAAGGCCACAGCATCCCCGATTTTATCTGTTTTGGCGCTGCCACTGCCTGAAATGTCATTCAATAAATACACATATTCACCGGTGACGGCTTTGGTAACAACGTCAAATTCTAGAATTCTTATGTTTGCGGAGTTTCTTGAAGTGGAGTCGTTGGTGGAATCAGGGTTATCTATGGGACTTTGAATAAAAGCATACAGCTTATTGCCTTCTAATGCTACGGCTTCAAATCCACGATTGTCGCGACGTTGAGCATAAACTGCTGGTAATACTTCTGTACCAAAGGTTCCACCTTCTTGACCAACAGATTCAGCGGTACCCTGGGGGATAAACCGTTCCATTAATTTACCTTCGCTATCAAAATGGTAAATGGCGGGTCGATATTCGTCTACTAGCCAATAGTCACCATTTGCCGTTTGGACAATACCCTCTAAGTCTGCGCCAAAAACATCGTTAGGTAAAGGATTGTTGTTTAAATCTACAGGAAACTCGTCAGTATATCCTAAACCAGCATCCTGAGCTTGTAGGTTGGGTAAGCCCGTTAAAGGAGTAATGCCATCTTTACGGGTTAAGCCCAGACGTTGTGTAATGGTAATTTCTCCACTGGTACGGTTCAGTTCAAAACTAATAATTTCGGGTTGGAAATTGGGTAGTAAAAAAGGTCTATTGGAATTGACAGCAGGTCCATTGGGACCCCGGTCTGTATGGGTAATAAATTTTAGGTCGCCGTTTTCTGCAAAGCCTTGGAAGTATAGTCCCGAAAACCCTCCCAGAAGAATATCGGTTCCTGCGGTAGTGGTTCCGAGTAAAGGTAAGTTTTGAAAGTCGTAGTTGGTCAGTTTAGGTTGTGTCATGATATTACGAGGGTTGTAACTGTTGGTGTTTATATTGAGTGGAACGGGGAAAGCAAAAGCAATGTTTTCCCAAGGAACAAGTTTAAAGTTGCTGTTGACGTTTTCTAGTTCACCGTCATCTTCAACTAACTTGGCGGGGTCGTTGCTACCGTCTTGAGTAACAAATAGACCGTAGGGAAAGTTTGCACCCAGAGGGAGATTGATTACGTCAGCGCCATCTGACTCTTGCACACTGTCAATAGCGCCGTTTTTACCAACGCCGAAGCGTCCGATAAAGTCGTTGTTTCCTTGGCGGTTATACACAGCAAAGGTGTTATCTCCTTGACTGGATGCTATTAAGTAGCCTGTACCATCAGCGCTGTAGTAAATTGTTAATCCTTCTACGTCAGCACTGAGATACTTGCCTCCTAATTCCTGAACGCGGTCAATGAGTTTGCCGGTTGTACCACTATTTGGTTCTGCTTGGTATTTCCAAATACCGACATTTTCTTGACCGATGTAAAGGAAGCCTGTTTCTTGGTCCGCCACCATTCCTTCTGTTTGGGGGTTGAGGTCTGCTATGGTGGGTATAGTGAATTCTCTTACTCGCTCTAAGCCAATTTTGTTATTACCTTTATCTAGCAGCTTAAATTGAGCAACGTCTGCCGTTTCTCGGCGATTGACAAATACGTAATATTCTTTGGTTATGGGGCTGCGGTAGGATGCAATACCGTAGGCGCTGCGCTCAGATGTGGAGTAGGGTGGTGCAAAGGGTTCTGTTTGAAATAGTTGGTTGATGCTTTCATCGCTGATGTCTTCTAAGTACTTTCCCTGGGAGTTTCCATGGGGATGGATTTTAAAGAATGCTATAGTATCGTTCTGGCGATCGCTTGCTATGGCAATGTCTATATCTGCATTACCCAGGGTAAAGTTGTAATGTAAGTCGATGTTGTTGTAACGCACATTACCGGGATTGACTGTCTGCAATAAATTTCCAGATAAATCGTAAACTTGTAACCCACCATTTTTTAGCGCCGTCAGCACCAAACTATCACCAGGGTTAGTAGCATTGACGTAAATAGCAGGGTCGTCAGCATCAGCTTTTCCTTGGTTTTCTTCATCATACAAGTCCGGAGTTTCTACCCTAGAAGTCACTGTGGGAACCAAGTCTGCTTTTAGGGTTAAAATCTGCGTAAACTGTGCAGCATTAAAGTTATTGTCACTAACCAAAACTATACTCTGTTGATTGTTTGGTAGTGTGGGACCTAAAGCTAATCCTTCTATGTTATCAACTAAAGTTGACAAATTTAAGTCATCTAAATTTAAAACCAAGCGTTTTTGAACAGGTTGGATAGCAGCTAGTTCTTCAGAGCTCAAATCATTGAGAGCCTCGTAGAAACCAATATCCGTTGCTCCTTGCAAGCTAACTTCAAAAAGCTGAATGGTATTTCCTGTACCTGGAAGTCCTACACTATAAGAACGCTCTAAAGCAAGTAAGGTTCCACGGTCATCTAAGGCTAGTATATCTACTAGTCCGTTGGTGCTAAAACCTGTAGCTTCAAATCCAGGACTTGAAGCTACAGGTTCCGTGATATAGAGGTATTCCTTTTCTGGTTGTCCGGTAAGTAAGTTATATTGAAGTATGCGGTTAAAAGTTCCTTCGCTTACCGAAGCTGTGTTGCCGTCTTGAATGAGGGCGTTTTCCGTGGCTGTGTATAAAGTTTTTTGCCCAGGAGAAATAGTCAAGCTTTCAAAGCCTAAATTGTTCCGCACCCCGGTGGTTTGCTGGTTGTTAACTATTACTGGTAAAAATTTAGTTGGTATGGAAAGCGATCGCTTTTCTTCCCCACTTAAAGAAAACTCTTTAATGAAAGGATTGCTTACACGTCCAGCACTGAGATTTACCTCTCCTTCAGAAGAAACAAACAGAGTATTATCCTTAGTCAAAGCGATGCCTTCTGGGTCAAGGCTGAACATAGAAAACAAATTACCGTTAGCGTCTTGGAGGGAGGTGACGTTGGTAAAAGTTACTTGTGATGTAACAGGGTCAAGAAGGAAGGTGTAAAAGCGGGCCGGTCCAAACTGTGAGCGGTCATCGGAAATGGAATAGTAAAAGTTGTTGGCGGGGTTGTAAGTAACTCCCGACAATCCCCCCACGGGAATAGAGTTGTTTTCTGCTAAGGTGGTAGGAACGAACCCCGTGGGAAATATACTTTGTTCTAGAAATTCTATATTAGAAACAGTTTTGCCAGGAGGAGTTGCTCCTACTTCTACGTCTACCCACACTAAGCGATGGTCTGAGCTGGGAAAGGGAAAAATGTTCACCAGTGGAAAGCTAGAGTCAGTGTTGAGAGGCCAAAATACTCCTGAATTGTGTATTGGTAAGTCCGATGAAGGAAGTACATAATCAGCCCGTAGGTTACCTGGGTTGCCATCAGCAAAATCCGCTGTATCAAAGGCTGGATTACTTTTATGGTTGAGGTTGGCACGGGATTGTATTTCTGACTGTTGAGTTGCACCGAGGCTACTGGGAATAAGGTTTGTATTTATCCTGGGATTTTGTAGTAATTGCAAAACTGCGTCATCAAAGCTGTCTCCATCAACAGGGTCAGCGTTTAAATCACCCATGATTACGAAGCGAGAACCAGCAGCTAACTCCCCGTAAGTACCTTGGTCATCATAGATATAATTTCCTTTTCCTGGTGTGACATAGTCAGCCCAAAAGCGAATTTCGTCATAATTACGCTTGCCATTGCGGTCTTCATCTCCATCAAACACAGGCGGAGTGGGATGACTGGCCAAAACATGAACTACTTCATTATCTACTTTAATTGGTACATCCCAGTGACTTTTGGAAGAAAGACGCAGAATAGCTTGTTCTTCTGGAGAATACCAAGGGCTTTCATTTTCTGGTGCTGCTATGGTAGGTAGCAAAGAATTGGGCATATCTTGCCACAAAAATTTCTGAAAGGTGCGAATTTTAGCTGTGTCAATTTCATATTTAGACAATAGCAACATTCCATATTGACCGGGGTAATTTCCAAAACCCAAAGCGTCATCCCCATACCCAGGGGTACCGGGGGTTGTAACAACTGCACTGTTGTTATTTAAATCAAACCCAGAAGCAATACCTGTGTTGGAGGGGGCGATGTAAAAATAAGGATAGTCAACTGGCTCTGCACCATTTTGGCTAACAGCTAGATAATTTTGTAGAAATAGTTCAACCCCTTGGGTAGGATTCAATTCAAAGTAGTCAAATTCATTAATTAGCAATACGTCTGGGTTATTGCGCTGAATAATTTCCGCAACTGCCTTAGCTTGGGTGTTGTCTGGAGTTGATAAATCGCTTACCAAACTACCGTCGGCGTTGCGGTTGAGGGAAGCATTGAACTGAGAAAAGCGAATAGTGTTAGTGGTTTTCATTAACTTCCTTAAAGTTGGTGTTGTAGTCAAAGACGTTAGGTTCATCGGGGTTGATGTGCCATTTGCTCGCACTAGTAACTTCCTTTGACAAACTAGCATTAGCTAAGGCGTAATCTAAGGAACCCCACTGGCCATTAAAAACATAAATCTCGTCAGTACCTATTTGGGCAAAGCCAGGGTCATTCACAGAATAAGTACCAGCCCCAGTCACGGCATTCAAGTTACCAAATAAATCTTGAGCGGTACTATTTGGAACCAAGGTAGTTGTTGGTTTGAGCGTTGATGTTAACCCTGACGTTGTTGGTGTTCTCATAGATTTTCATAGATTTTCAGATTACGGAACTCACTGCGAGCATCAGGATTTAGTACATCATAGTCATTGGCAAAGGTGAGATAGTTAAAATCTCCCGTGAAGTAATCTCCCACCTTAATTGTGTAACTCTTCCAACCTTGACCAATGGTGTAATTGTTAAAGTCTCCTAATCCCCAATTTTGAGTACCACTGAGTTTGAATGTTGT
>NZ_JANQDJ010000003.1:0-93398 GCF_029891685.1 Umezakia ovalisporum Ak1311
CCTGATGGGAGGGTTCCCCCAAAGTCTGCGGCGTTAGCGGGGGTATTTCCTGTACCTATGACAGACCAATTAGCACCACTTGTACCCGTGGTGTTCCCTGTGCGGGTAACTGTGAAGGTGAAGGGTGTAAGTCCTTCGTTACCTTCTGACTGTGTGACATTGGCGGGGGCAATGTTGATTAAGGGCAGTGTGTCATCTACAATATTCAAGCGCCCATCTATTAATTGTGCCGGAACAGTGTCTTGACCTAATGCTATTTTGCCAACTCTTCCTTCCACCAGGTCTAAGTTAATCTCTTGTGCTAGAGTCCCTGGTGGTACCTGGAAAGTTAATTCAGCTATGGTGATGCTATCTGTGGTAATGGCTGAGGTTCCAGAGATATCCACCCTAACACTGTTTGGCTGAATATTACTTGTTAAGGTTAAACCTTGTGGTAAGTTCCCACGGTTGACCTGGGTTAAAGTAATGGCGCTGTTGTAGTTGATTGTAAAGTTGATAGAGTCAACTCCAGTAGCACCATTGAGGGTTACAGGTACTGTGATTGTTTCCCCTGGGTTACTGGTTAAATTATCTGCAATGGCAATAGAGAATAAGGAAGTAATAGTTACTGGTACAGTGGAACCAGGTAATGATCGGATATTAAATATTGGATTAACTAAACTGAAGTTTGTATTTCCCGGTGAAGCGGTTTCTTTTACCTCAAAGGTGAAGATGGCAATGCTACCTGAACTATTTTGTGGTAGTGGTGTAGCCGTATCAAGACCTACTGGAATTCTGTCAGACGGAGGATTTAGCGGCCTTGTCAAAGCCCATTCCTTTAAATCTTTTAAATCTTTTATTAAATCACCTTCCTCAACACTTATGAAATCAACTAAATTATTGTCGTAAGTAATTGTAAAGTTAAATGCGAATGCTCCCGTAGCGTCATCGATATTAATCGGTACTTGGATTCTTTCCCCTACTTTAACTGTTAGGTCAGCTGGGATAAAAATATTTTGCATATACCTTCTCCTAAAATACTCAGGACGATTGATCAAAGATGGACTTAAAGATAGTAGAGGACTTGTGAATTACCAAGACGTATTTACTACTTTATAAAACAGAGAAATTTTATCAAAATTTCTAGGGATACATCTACTTGTTAGATTGAGCATTGAGCAAGGTGGTAATAAATTGGTTTAAATTACCTGAGGAATATCAAAAGGATATATATTTTGTCAAAATATGCCTCGTTGACCAGAGCCTGAATGTGTTTACTCATGGTAAATACAATCTGATTTACATAGCGTCAGTCATAGGTAATTTAAACCAAATAGAGGCGGTAAAACCGCCTCATCTCAATCTTTAAATACCCCCATTAAACCAATGGTGGGAGGAAGGAGCTAGGCTGTCCCACGGATGCTAGGCGCAACACCGTCGCATCACCAGCATCTAAACCTCCGTTCCCTGTAGCGTCTCCTATAATCAGAGGATCAGTCACAGGGAAAGCTCTAAATCCTGTATCAAATCCTACGTTGACCCGAGAAATTAAGCCCGCACTTGCACTCCCCACACCAACATAGCCTTGTTGTTTAACGGTGTCTCCCACTAATGCCACCAACTGTACCGCACTGTCTCCTACTAAGCCTGCACCGGGAAGTATTTGCAGTAAACCTTGAGCACCGTAGGTTGCGGTGTCTTTAACCTCAGCATTCAAGGTGATTAAGTCGGTACTAGCATTGAGGGTAGATCCTGTGAGAGCAAACTGAGCTCGTCCTGTTAAAGGATCGATGTCGGGGCTAGAGGTGAAACTCCAACCATCGGCTGCTACACTTGCTTCCTTAATGTCCAGTAGGTCTGGGTCATATTGCAAGGTAAAGCTAATGTTCTGCACACCACCGGGATTGCTGATGCGGATGGGTAGAGGATTGAATTGACCACCCCCACGTATGTTTACCTCTTGACCGGGAGCACGGCTAAAGTCAGGTAAGGTAAGGACTGGTGCTGTAGAGCTATTGACGGTAAAGTTCTGAACGTAATTACCACCAGAGACATTATTGGCATCACCATCAAGTAAACGTCCATTCGTGCTAACAAAACCATCATTACGGCTCTCCAGGGTGAGAGTGTAACTACCGGGTGCTAGAACATCACCTGTTTTGACAAAGGTGAGGGTGTCAGCATTGCCTTGGTCCCAAATCAGGGAACCCTTGATAATGTTGCCGTTACCATCGGTGAGACGGAGGTCTGGTAAATCAGTAACTGGTGCGAGTGGATTGTCTAGGTCTAATCCTTTGTAAAGGTTAAGGACACCGAGATTAAGGTCATTATTGAATGTCAAGACAAAGCCACTGGCGTTCTCCTCAAAACTCGTTACTTTAAAGGTTTCACCACCGATGATACTATCCACAGGCACCACTGTTTGTGCACTTGGACTGGGGTTACCTGCGGTATCTTGGGCGGATGCTGCTGCTACACCAACTGTTAAATCACCTTGAAAGTTAGGCTGTGGGGTGACCACTAAAGTATATACGTTGCTACTGACTGGGTTGAAGGCTCCCTTAGTACCATTGGTCACTGTAATATCCTCAGTGGCAAAGTTGGTAACCGCTTCACTAAAGGTGAAGGTGTAGGTGATGTCGTCCCCACTAGCGATCGCCCCTGATGCCAAACTGTTGGTAATGGTGACTGTGGGTGCTATGGTATCCACTGCAAAACTAAAGGCTGGGGATGTGCCGGTATTAGCCACCGCGTCTGTTTGGGAAGCGGTGATGGTTTTACCTGCTCCCTGGCCAATGGTCTGTAAGTTTGCTGTTGTGAGGTTGTATGTGAAGTTACCCTGTGCATCCACCACCGCAGTACCCAGTGCTGTCCCTGCGAACCTGATAGTGACATCACCACTACCTGCCTCAGCCCTACCTACTACTGTGTTGTCCCCTGCTGCACCACTAACGATGCTATCCGCACTACCGATGTTGGTAATGGTGACTGTGGGTGCTATGGTATCCACTGCAAAACTAAAGGCTGGGGATGTGCCGGTATTACCAGCCGCGTCCGTTTGGGAAGCGGTGATGGTTTTACCTGCTCCCTGGCCAATGGTCTGTAAGTTCACTGTTGTGAGGTTATATGTGAAATTGCCATTTGCATCCACCGTGGCTGCACCCAATACTTGCTGTCCTAAGAGGATGGTGACATTACCTGGTTGAGCAGTACCTACCACTCTGTTGTCCCCTGCTGCACCACTAACGATGCTATCCGCACTACCGATGCTGGTAATGGCAACTGCGATCGCTGATGTACGAACCAACAGTTCTTGAGACTGGTTCGGTCCAATATTACCAGCGGCGTCGGTTTGACGAGCCACCAAGTCCAGAGTCCCTTCCACAAGTTGACCCGGGGCAATATCCAAAGACCAGTTACCGCCTTCCTCAACATCCACCGTCCCGACACTTGTACCGCCAAGGGTAACGGTAACTGTCGCTTCCGCTTCCCCTGTACCTGTGATGGTAAAGCCAGCTGCAGCCTCTGTGGCGTTGATGGCGTTATCCCCTGTCACCGGGTTAATAATCGGTGCTGCCGGTGGGGTGAAGTCTAAGGTCAACAATGCTGGTGCATCAGCTGATAGTAGGACACCTGCTATATCTTCAGCTGCAGCCGTAACATTAATAACTCCCTCGCCCAAAGTACTCAAGTTAGGAGTTACAGTCCAGGCACCACTAGTTACTGTACCAGTGACTTCCACCTGGTTACTGTTGCTATCGGTAAAGACAACTGTAACTGTCTGACCTTCTGCCCCAATTGCAGTACCAGATATGCTAGTTGCTGCAGATTCACCAGCATTGATCAAGGTATCACCAGGGGTATTAATGCTAATTGCTGTTCCATCCAAAATAACTGTAACAGTGCCCGCGATCTGGCTGAGATTAGGAGTGGGGAAGTCCACCAGTTCCACAATTCTGACAGTACCGTCTCCTGTAATAGTCCGACCATTGGCTTGGGCTGCGGTCAAGGTCAGGGTTTGTCTAGGTTCCACCTCAAAGACATCTACCCCGGATATATCCAAGTTAGTCAAGTCTTCCACGGTCTTGACGATCACCGTGACATTATTTAAACCAGCACCTACACCTGAGAGGTCAGTGGAGGCTGTGAAACCTGTCACTGTCAATGCACCTGTACCTGTGATGCTCTTACCACCAGCTTGGGCTGCTGTTAAGGTTAGGGTTCCAGCATCCACCTGGAAAGTATCTACCGTAACCAGGTTATTGTTACCACTAATATCCGTTGCTGCTGTCACCGTGGCTGTGACATTTAACCCAGCACCTACACCTGACAAGTCCGTGGTAGCGGTTAAACCTGTCACTGTCACTGCACCTGTACCTGTGATGCTCTTACCACTGGCCTGGGCTGCTGTTAAGGTCAAGCTCTGGGTTCCCACCCCAAAGGTATCTACCGTACCCAGGTTATTGTTAGCACTGATATCCGTTACTGCTGTCACCGTAGCTGTAACATTTAACCCAGCATCTACACCTGACAAGTCCGTGGTAGCGGTTAAACCTGTCACTGTCACTGCACCCGTACCTGTGATGCTCTTACCACCAGCTTGGGCTGCTGTTAAGGTTAGGGTTCCAGCATCCACCTGGAAACTATCCACCGTACCCAGGTTATTGTTACCACTAATATCCGTTGCTGCTGTCACTGTGGCTGTGACATTTAACCCAGCACCTACACCTGATAAGTCCGTGGTAGCGGTTAAACCTGTCACTGTCACTGCACCTGTACCTGTGATGCTCTTACCACCAGCTTGGGCTGCACTCAAGGTTAGGGTTTGGTCTGCAACTGTAACTGCGACATTACCAAGGTTGGTATCACCTGCTAAGGTCACAGATCCTGGGGCTAAATTAGCAGTGGCGATGCCAGTGCCGGTAATACCGCCGAGGTCAACCTCATCGCTGCCTAAACCAGTAATCGTTACTTGTCCAGCATTGGTAATTGAGCGATCGCTAGCCTGAGCGGCTGTTAAGGTCAAATTGCCAGTTGCATTGACATCGAAGGTGAGAGTTCCAGCCAGAGTTGCTGCTGTCACATTCAGGGCTCCGTCAACTGCCAATGTCACCTCAGAGACGTTAATATTACTTAAATCTGCCGTGAGTTCATTACCAGGTCCAGTCAGGACTACAGTACCTTGTCCAGCGATGGCCGCTCCACTGGCTTGTGCTGCAGTTAGGGTAAGGGTTGCACCAGTTTCCAAGATCAATGTATTGGTGCCATATACCAGAGTTAGATTATCTGCCCGCAGTTCCAAGTTACCGCTCAAGGTGATGGAATTTCCTAGGGTAACTTCCTCCACATCTGCTTGAATTACTGCGGCTCTTAACTGGAGTTCAGTGAAGACAGTTACCTGGGCTAGTGGAACAATCTCCTGGTCAAAACCTGGAACCGCTACAAGTTGACCTTGGTTATCTAAAGCCTTCACCACTACGGTTGAGCCTTCGTTTGGCAGGATGATAACGCTGCCTGCATCAGTTCCCAGATTAGTCAAGTTGTAGTCCGGGAATTCGATAGTTGGTGCGTTGATCCCACCGACTACGAAGTTTTCACCAAATGCTCTCAAGTCAATCTGTTCTCCCGCAGCCAGGGTACCAGTGATCCTTAAAGTTCCAGAACCAGCTAAACTGGCTTGATCACCTTCTGATGCGGTATCTAATATGGATTTAAATTGTGACGCTGTGAAGACGAGGGTGGAATTAGTTACAAATTTTGGTATGCGCTGACTCGTTAAGGTCAAATTGCTCAATCCAATCTCACCATTACTAACTTCCAGGGTGTTAACCCCCGACCCCAAGTTGATTGACCCTGACAGTATAACTGTACGCTGGTCAGAGCCTGGGCCAAAGCGGAAGCCTACTGTGTCATTTCCTCCTAGGGTTGTGATGTTGAGTCCAGCGAGGGAAGCGGTAGGGGGATCACCTGTAAAGTCCAAACCAGAGACATCAATGGTCAAGGTGTTGGCATTGTCAGTACCGCTAATGGACAAAGCACTCGCTTGATCTGGGGTGAGGATAAATTTTGAAGTATCGCTCAGTGTGAGACTAGTTAATCCTGCTGAGAATGTGGCATCTGTAAAGTCAACACTGTTTGTGCCAATCACATTGAAGGTAAAGAAACTATCCCCGATATTTCCGGTAACAGCAAGAGTACCGTTGCCGTTGATAGTAGCGTTGTTCACAGTATCCGCCGCCAAGGTCAAAGTCTGACCCCCACCAATATTAGCACTGGAAATCTTCCCAAAGTTACTTTGAATGGCACTCAGTTTGTCGGTAGCCATGTTTCGGGTGATAACCGAGACAGAACTATCATCTGCTGCACTGAGCAAATTGGTAATGACCGTTGCATTTGCAGTATTTGCATCAGTTAACCTGAGATTGGTGAGAGTTGACACCTTAGTCCCTTGGTTGGCAACCGCTTCTAGCCGTTTGACACCCATACCAGAGGCATCTACAGCCACAGAATCAGATGCAACTGCAGCACTGCTTAGTAAGGTGGCAATTATAGGTGCAGTGTCAGATCCGCTTAAAGAGAGGTTAGTGAGGTTAGAAATTTTGCCGATGGCGTCAGCTAATGACTTATGCTGCCCTTGGTTCATCCCCTGTGCATTCACCAATACAGAATTTAGAGCTACAGCGTCACTGCCCAACAAAATCCTTATGGTGTTGTCGTTCTCAGAATTGCTCAGGGAAAGGTTGGTGAGGCTGCTGACCTTATTAATGTTGGTGGCAATGGCAGATAAGATGTTGGTGCCAATACCAGATGCATTAATAGCAACCGTATCCGCTTCCACAGTTCTGCTTGACAGCAGTCCATTGATTGTGCCCAGGGAATTACCATTGTTGAGGCTGATGTCAGTGATACCGTTATCCTGAACCTTAGCAATATTTGCTACCACTGAGGCTAACTGAGCTTCAGTCATACCAGCGGCATTTACTCTAGCCGACTGGACAGAAGCTGCCTGGAGACGTGTAACGATTTCCCCAGGTGATTCCGCTGCGGTAATCAGTACCTGGGTGTCTACGGTGAATGTCAGGTTAGCGGACTCACTGACATTACCAGCGACATCTGTTTGGGTAGCGGTGATGGTTTCCGCTCCCTGACCAAGGGCGGTTATATCGGCAGTGAATACGGGAATTGACCATGTACCATCGGCACCTACAGTCACTGTGTTGCCAGCCTGTAGAACCCTGCCGCTATCCAAGGTCAGGTTGACTATTCCACCAGGCTGACCAGTACCGGTGATGTTAAAGCCTCTTTGTGACTCAACAACATTAACGATGTTGTCCCCGGCAATCTGGTTAATTCCAGGAGCACCCGGCGGCTGGGTAGCCAAAGTAATGGTGCGGGTAACTACTAGACTAGTATTGCCTGCCCCATCTGTTTGAGTACCACTAATCTGAATGTTTCCCTGACCCAATGCGGTAATCTCTGCCTCTGTCACGGGAATTGACCAAGTACCATTAGTGACTAAGGCGGTTTTGCTCTCAGCACCGACACTGAGTGTGACTGTTGCCCCGTTCTCCCCTGTACCTGTGATGGTCAAACCTGCTTCGGCTTCATCGGCATTGATGATGTTGTCTCCTGCGATGGCGTCAATAGTAATTCCTCCAGGAGCCACAGTATCAACGGTAAAAGGCAAGGTTGCTTGCTGACTAACATTCCCAGCCCCACCTCTTTGGGTAGCAGTGATGGTTTCTAACCCTTGACCAAAGGCGATCACATCTGCCTGTGCCACTGCAATTGACCAGTTGCCATCAGCACCTACAACTGCGGTATTATCACTTAATAGAACCCGATTACTGTCAAATTCTAATGTCACTGTTGCCCCGACTTCACCAGTACCAGTGATGTTAAAGCCTGCTTGCGCCTCTGTGGCGTTAACAATGTTGTCGGGGGTAATGTTACCGATGGTGGGCGCTAGGGGTGGTACGGTATCCACAGTAATGGTACGGGTTGCTGCTGGGCTAGTATTGCCTGCTGCATCAGTTTGAGTGGCAGTAATCACCTGTTGTCCCTCACCAAAGACTGCTATCTCCTCTGGTGTCAAGGCAATTGACCACCCATTATTGCCTGATACAACAACCGTCTTGTCAGCAATACCACCGCTGCTGAAGCTGAGTTTTAATATCGCTCCAGCTTCCCCCGTACCTCTGATTCTAAAACCTCCTGAGGCTTCATTGGCGTTGACAATATCATCTCCCGCAATGGGATTAATTACCGGTACGGAGGGAACCACCGTATCTACCTGAATGGATCGACTTGTAGACGAGCTCACATTCCCTGCTAGGTCTGTTTGGGTAGCAGTGATGATTTCTGCCCCTTGACCAAAGGCGGTTACATCTGCGGCGGTTATCGGTACTGACCAATTACCATTGGCTGGTACTACTAAGGTATTGCCACTGGCCAATGTGCCACCGCTGGAGAAGTTGAGTGTTAATGTCGCCCCGGCTTCTCCTGTACCCGTGATGCTAAAACCCACTGAGGCTTCATTGGCATTGACAATATCATTTCCTGAAATTACGTTAATGACTGGAGTCAGGGGGCGAACTCTATCCACCGTGAAGGACTGAGTCACCGTTGAGCTGACATTCCCTGCTATATCTGTTTGGGTAGCAGTGATGGTTTTTGACCCTTGACCAAAGGCGGTTACATCTGTGGCGGTTACAGGTACTGACCACTTGCCATCACCACCTACCTGTACTGTTTTTTCAAAAATACCCGTGCTAAAGCTGACTGTGACTTGTGCCCCAACTTCCCCTGTACCAGTAATTGCAAAACCACTTGCCTCGGCAATGTTGACTCTATTATCTGTGGCAATGGGGTCAATTGTGGGAGCAGCCGGCATCAAAGTATCCACCCTTTGAACAACTGGCTGCACTGCAAGGCTGGGGTTACCTGCAGCGTCCTGGGCCGCTCCCTCTGCTACAGCCACTGTCAGTTCCCCTTCAAAGTTAGCATTAGGGGTGACCACTAAGGTGTAGGCGGTAGGGCTGACCTGGGTAAAGGTTCCCTTAGTACCATTGGTGACTGTAATATCCCCGTCGGTAAAGCCCGTGACCCCTTCACTGAAGGTGACAGTGTAGGTGACAGAACCAGTGGCAATGTCAGGAGCATTGCTGGTGATACTGACTGTGGGTTCAAGGGTATCCACTGTGAATTGTTTGGTAACGGGTTGGCTGTCAATGCCATTCAGCCTCTGGGTGGCAGTAATAACCTCTGTTCCCTGGTCAAAAGCATCTACATCATCAATGTTTACATTAACTGACCATGTACCATTACCACCTACAGTCACCGTGTTGCCACCTGCTAACACATGACCGCTATCAAATACTAGTGCGACTGTAGCTCCAGGTATACCAGTACCTGTAATGTTAAAGCCTGCATCTGCTTCGCTAAAGTTGACTATATCATTACCGGCAATGGTGTCGATGGTAGGGGTGGCTACTATGGTATCCGTCGGGTTATTTGTAACTGTAATGGTGACATTTGTAGGAGGGGATGTAACTTCGCCTGCATCCGTGGCAGTAATTCCCAGGGTGAAACTGTTGGGAGTCCTTTCAAAGTCATTAGCAGCAGATGCCACACCTGCTGGTGTGAGGGAAATTTCTCCGCTACTTTCATTGATGCTGAAAAATCCATTCTCATTTCCACTGACAATGGCATAATTTCTGATACCGACGTTATCAGTATTATTTAAGTTATCCTCTGCTGCCACTGTTCCCACCAAGAAACCCTGAGCTTGGTTTTCTTGGTAGGTAAAGGTTTGACCCGCTGTGATGGTAGGAGGAACACCGTCAAAGACGTTAAATGAATTATTAGTTAAGGTGTTTCCTGCAATGTTAACCGGCGTTGTAATTTGTCCTGCATCCCGCAGCACAACACCTACTTGCCAACCACTGATGGTGTTACCAATTATGTTCAAGTTACCTGCAAAGTTGCCGTATTTATCAGGATTACGGGTGTTATTCCCATTTAAGAAAACCGGCTGTAAGTCAATAGCATAGTAAGCAGCGTTGTTGGGAGTGCCCTGTTCTCCCAAGAATTGGTTGTTACTGACGTTTACCTCACCTGGCAAGCTACCAGTGAGTGACAACCCAGTTGCCAAGGGGAAGTTGGTAATTGCTCCGGTATATGCCAGAGTATTACCCTGAATGGTCACACCGTTAAAGTCACCACGAATATCTATTAAGTGGGGCAGGTCTCTACTTGGAGGTGTATTATCTAACAGTGTTCCCAGGTCTTTTCTGATGTTATTATTCCTAATAATCAGGTTACTGCCGGAGTGTCCGTTTTCTACACTGGCACTAGCTACGATGGCTGGTGTCGTTCCTGACCTTCCCAGGGGTAGATCACCACCAGCATTAACAAAGTTCTCAAAGGTGTTTTCCTCGATGGTGATGTTGTTAAATACAAAGTTGCTGGATTCTTCACCCCACAACTGAATACCACCGCTGTTACCCTGGCCGTTATTACCTTTGATTAATACCCCGTCGTTGGTTCCTTTGATTTCAAACCAGTAACCTGAATAATTAGTATTACCCTCATTAACACCGTTGTTGAAGGTGTTGTTTTCTATTCTGACATTGGTAAGAGATGACAGGTAAAGGTGGGCAGCTTGGGGATTGGAAAAAATGTTGTTACTTATATCTGAATCATTCAGACCTGCTAAATACAACGAACCACTAGTACCTACACCAGTCATATCACCAATGTAGTTACCACTGATATTCCATCCGGTGACTACCGCTGGACCGTTGTAGTTATTGGCATCTCCAAAACGAGGGCTATTAGCTGCTGTGTAGCCAGTGAGGTAGCTGTTTTTTAGTTCAAAGTTATTGGGGTTACCTTGCCAAGTTAGGGGACCATTTGCATTGTTCAGTCTGAAACCATCGATGATCACGTTATCGGCTGCTATTGTCACCTTACCGTTAATCCAGGCTTCACTTGCCCTGGGATTCTCTGTTGCGGCACTGCCCTGATTTGGTCCAATGAGTGTTATGGACTTATCAATAGTGAAAGATTCTGCGTAAGTACCCGATGTTACCTGAATGGTATCCCCTGCAGCAGCAGCGGCGATCGCATCGGCAATGGTTGTGTAATTAACGTTGTTGGTCAGGTTAGTGACTGCCATTGTGGGTGTAAATCTCCTATCTAATAGTTAACAATGGTTAACAGACGTAAGCAATTGATTGAATGATATTAACAGTGAGCCTCAAAAGGGTGATCGTCCCGTAATAAAGGTATTTATCTGCACCCTTGTGTTTCTTGGTACATTCAATTGGCTACTAAAAGCATCAACTTCGGAGCATGGAATCACCCTAAAGGTGATCAGCGATTAATAGTCCTAAACTTATGGCAAAAATGACGAAAATATCGCATCTAGCGAATCGAGCATTACACTTAAATGTTGCTAATCGGACTTTGAATCCCTGAGCAATATTTTTGGCTTTGTGCTGAGAGAGATGAATAATTCCTGATGTCATCCAGATTACCCCTCAAAATTAAACATTACATACTGACCAGGCTCCTAAACTAAATACAACAAAAACAAAGAAAACACTGACCATATTTTTGAGCATTAAACAACGGTTATTTTGCCACAGATTATACATGAAAAAATCTATTTTTCACTCAAAGACCTTTAATGGCAACGCGCATTTCGCTTAGACTGGCACCAATAGCTAAAAAATCTGCGTTTTTAGATAGGGCGATTACCGTAACATCATCGCTAGAGTCGAGAATTCCGTTGTATGCAAGTATTGCTCTATTCAATATTTGGGGATCAACATTCGATATAGGTACAGCCTGGAACTTCTTATCCTCCCTGCTCGTAATTAACTGCCGGGAAAAGTTGAACTGTTTAGCTCGACTTTCCGGCTCTGCTAGGGATACAAACAGTTCTGGTAAGGTGTTAATTAGCGCTGCTACCTGAGTATATTCTGCACCAGTCAGAGCAATACTAGTACCGACCTGAACTTGAGATAGGCTGAACTCAGCTGCTGTAGCTAGTGCCAAAAATGCCGATGTATTGGTAACTTGCCGAAATGTGCCCTCCAGCAAAAACTGTGACGGATTATCATTAACTGATGTCAATGTCACCACCGTGCTCACTTGGTCATTAACTGTAGCCGTTGCCGCCGGAATTGACAAGGTTCTGTATATCCCTGTCACTGTAACGCCTCTTCCAATTGCAACTTGAGCAGCTGCAGTTTCACCTACCTGAATTGGAGTCACTGGGGTAGTCGGAGTGACATTGGGAGCTACCGTCACTGGGGTAGCCGGAGTGACATTGGGAGCTACCGTCACTGGGGTAGCCGGAGTGACATTGGGAGCTACCGTCACTGGGGTAGCCGGAGTGACATTGGGAGCTACCGTCACTGGGGTAGTCGGAGTGACATTGGGAGCTACCGTCACTGGGGTAGCCGGGGTGACATTGGGAGCTACCGTCACTGGGGTAGTCGGGGTGACATTGGGAGCTACCGTCACTGGGGTAGTAGTAGGAGCATTGATATTAGCGGGAAATACTGTTTGTTGTGGTACAGTGACAGGGGTTATATTCACCGGGGCTGTAGCCCTCCCCGGTAGAGTTACTCCACTAAGGGATCCCACTGGAACTGGTCCTGCTAGGACAAAATCCGCACACATAAACCCCAAACAACAACTGCACACGGAAGTAGCAGCAAACAAATTAAATCGTTTCATAACACCTCACACAACTACGGAAACAGACCATTATACTGGGTTGTATGTGTAACTAGAAACTAAATGTTATCCTCTAAAGTTACTGTGACCAATATCCAATACTTATTACTATTATGCCAGTGTAAATCCTCGGATAATATTTCTACCACGGTATCCAGTATTTAAACTAACCCCATTCCCAACCAATCAGTTGCTGATTTCATCTCATAAACTTATTTTTTCATGGTTAGAATAGGACAATGCCATGTCATTATGGCTTATGGTGTGCTTGTTTGCGTGGTAGACACAAGGTAAAAAATTACCTATGCTAGAAGAGTACGAGGTCAACTACAAGGTTATTCATCCTATTTACCTAATAAAGTCTTCCTGTTAAGCTGAAGCCCACAGGTGAAAAATTTTACGACTTCATGGGTACACGATCCACAGTGAGTGCGGCACGGCCGCGCCTAAAATCTGTAAAAACACCAGGCCGGAATACGGAATCCATACCCTGATCTAAAGAACAAAGGTAGGGTCTATTTATTTACTAGGTAATATATCAGTTATTCTTAACTGAAACAATGAACTATAAGATAATTTCATATTATCTTCACATTTAGATAGATATTACTGTATGGTTTTATATATAAATAAAACACAGAAGTATCAATGTTAACTTCTGGATCAGACATCCCTTGGCTGTTCTAACCCAAAGTCAAGCTTCATCGTAAGTTCGACGAATTAAAAAACGGCAGGATGCACAGGACATAAGTCTTTTTCCGTGACAAAACTATTTGCAAATAAAGTGTTTAGTCATATCGGGGACTAGCTGAAGCTCATTAAAAGTGGTTAGAGTTAGCTTGAATGCTAGCAATTCTCCCCGGTCATTAATAATCAAAGTACTAAATATATTGCCATCAAAGAAGTGATATTGACTGCCACACAAAGTCATTCAAGTTCCCCCATGGCAATCCATTTGATTCTCGAACAAGACTCAGTACACACTCAAACCCTTGTGTCCTGTTCCCTGTTTCCGCCGCTAGATGTTAGAGACCTGAACAATGCTGTGTTTTACCAATTCATCCGTTTGTGCAAAGCCATACATAGTAGGACTTTTACCTTTTTCTAACCGTCTAACTCACATTTATTTGTTAAGCATGCACTAGTTTAACTTTACATCCTGAATAGATACAAGTAAATTTGAGCCAGTTACTTTAATGTAGCAGTTAGCCCGGGCTACTAATGTTATTTTTTTGAGTAAAAAAGTATCTAAAATTACAGAATTTTAGGCTGACTAAATAGAAAATCAGTCAAATTTGTGGCTGAGTTAATGGAGGTTAATGGAAAAGCCCACTGTCATCATCCCTAACCTTGTGGGAATAGAGACACTAAATTTGTAGTATACATACAGTATTAATTTAACCTCACAGTTGCTAGTTGTGGGAATTGTGAATCTAGAAACATCATATTCAGAGATTAAAAATTTACCTAAGGAGGCTGAAGTATTTGGGTTAAGAATATGCTCTTCCCCTAATCAAATTATCAAAAATGTTTACAAGTGTACCAATAGTTTCTTAAACTCCTAATTAGGTTATTTACAATTTATGCTTTGTCAACCAAGGTTTAGTTTTGGGGGTTAATGTGTTGCGCCCTAATGTTTGTACCATTCAATTTGTAGAGGATCATTGAAACTCATGTACCAACAAAAATCCACCATTAAAAATAGGCGATTATTTCCGAAAAACTACGCTAAAAGAAGATCATTTACCACAAAATTTAAGAGACTTAACTTAGCAATTAAGAGGCTTTCTCCCAGTTGGCAAGCCTGCTTACCCTTAGCTTCCTTGATTGTTTTGGCCTGGGGTTATGTGGCAGTTGCCCAAACACCAAATGCAGGGCCAACAACAGCAGAACTAAAAATTGCTCTGGATACCCTTTGGGTAGCAGTGGCCGCCTTTTTAGTATTCTTTATGAATGCTGGTTTTGGAATGTTAGAAACCGGCTTTTGTCGCCAGAAAAACGCCGTCAACGTTCTTGCGAAAAACTTGATTGTCTTTGCTCTCGCGAGTATTGCCTTTTGGGCAATTGGTTTTGGGATCATGTTTGGCGATGGCAATCACTTGTTAGGAACCTCTGGGTTTTTCCTATCAGGAGCAGATAATAGTCCTGCAACAAGCGATGCTTATAAAGGTGTTTTCAGTTCTCTGAGTTGGGCAGGTGTACCTTTAGCCGCCAAATTTTTATTTCAATTAGCCTTTGCCGGTACTGCGGCAACAATTGTTTCCGGTGCAGTTGCCGAAAGGATTAAATTTTTTGACTTCTTAATCTTCAGCCTCCTCATTGTGGGTATTGGCTACCCCATCACCGGACATTGGATTTGGGGTGGTGGTTGGTTAAGTTCATTGGGATTTTGGGATTTTGCTGGTTCTACCGTCGTTCACTCGGTAGGTGGTTGGGCAGCTTTAATGGGAGCCGCATTTCTAGGGCCACGCATTGGCAAATATCAAGATGACCAAGTTGTGGCTTTACCTGGCCACAATATGAGTATCGCTACCTTGGGCTGTTTAATTCTCTGGTTGGGCTGGTTTGGTTTTAACCCAGGTTCCACAATGGCTGCTGACGGTAGCGCCATCGCTCATATAGCTTTGACCACCAACATGGCCGCTGCTGCCGGTGCAGTTGCCGCTACAGGTACAGCTTGGATTTACTTAGGTAAACCAGACTTATCCATGATTATCAACGGCGTTTTGGCCGGGCTGGTAGCAATTACAGCATCTTGTGCTTACGTGAGTATTACTGCTTCTTTACTCATCGGCTTCATTGGTGGAGTTATTGTTGTTTTCGCCGTCACAGTCTTTGACAAACTTCGCATTGATGACCCAGTAGGCGCCACCTCAGTTCATTTAGTTTCCGGTATCTGGGGAACTCTGGCAGTTGGTCTGTGGTCTGTTGGCCCTGGTGTTTATTCCTGGTATGGTGTCGGTCCTTCTGCGGGTTTATTTGCCGGTGGTGGCTTAAGACAATTATTTATTCAACTAATTGGTGTTCTCTCTGTAGGGGGGATGACAGTTGTTCTCAGCAGTATCTTCTGGCTATTACTCAAAGCTACTTTAGGTATCCGAGTATCCAGAGAAGAGGAGTTAGAAGGTTTGGATATCAGCGAACACGGTATGGAAGCCTACAATGGATTCCTCAAAGAAACTAGCTCTGGAGGATTTACTGAAGGGTACAGTTCCACCTCAGTGTCCCAAGATAAATATTGATAGTGTTTGATTACTGATCAACCCCCGCCTATAAGACCTTTGACATTGGTTGAAGTGGCGGGTTTTTTAATGCAATATTTTTTCTAATCACAACAGGGTGACATATTGGCGCTAGAAATTTAAAATCTGATGTCTACTGCAACTTGGATATTAGATCCAAACGGTTCAGCAGATTTGACCTCTACTCATGTTACAAAAATCTTCCATGAGCGAGTTGGGTCTATGAATGAAGAATCCCCACGCCTTTAGGTTGGGGAGTGTCAAAAATGTATAGCAACATGAATTTAGAAAGTAGCGAATAGAAAAAATTTATCCCTAATGGCGTTCTAGCACGCGAAAATGAGAAATAGTGATTTAAATCAGAAAAACAATGGATACAAAAGCTTTTAAACGAGCGCTCCAACATTCAGAAAATTACAATCGTAAGGGATTTGGTCATCAAGCAGAAGTGACCACTCAGTTACAATCTGAATATAAAAGTGGCTTAATTCAGCAAATTCGCCATCAGAACTACATTTTGACACAAGGTGATGTCACAATCCGATTAGCCAAAGCCTTTGGTTTTTGTTGGGGTGTAGAACGGGCTGTAGCCATGGCTTATGAAACCCGTCAGCATTTCCCCACTGAACGCATCTGGATTACTAACGAAATTATTCACAATCCCTCTGTGAATCAACGGATGCAGGAAATGAATATCGGATTTATCCCCGTGGAAGCAGGTAAAAAAGATTTTTCAGTTGTGGAAACTGGTGATGTAGTCATCCTACCGGCTTTTGGAGCCAGCGTTCAAGAAATGCAAGTTCTCTATGACCAAGGGTGCAAAATTGTCGATACAACTTGCCCTTGGGTATCTAAAGTTTGGAATACCGTAGAAAAGCACAAAAAAGTTGCTTTTACCTCAATTATTCACGGTAAATATAAGCACGAAGAAACAATTGCCACTAGTTCCTTTGCAGGTAAATATCTCATTGTGCTGAATTTACAAGAAGCCCAATATGTTGCCGACTATATTCTCAATGGTGGCGAGGGCGAAGAATTTATGCAAAAGTTTGCTAAAGCTTGTTCAGCAGGATTTGACCCTGATCAAGATTTAGAGAGAGTTGGTATTGCCAACCAAACCACCATGCTCAAAGGTGAAACTGAGGAAATTGGCAAGCTGTTTGAGCGGACAATGATGCAGAAGTATGGAACCGTTGATTTAAATCAGCATTTCCAAAGCTTTAACACCATCTGTGATGCTACTCAAGAACGGCAAGATGCCATGTTGGAATTAGTAGAAGAAAAGCTGGACTTAATACTAGTAATTGGTGGATTTAATTCATCCAATACAGCTCAATTACAACAAATTGCTGCCGAAAGAGGAATTCCTTCCTATCATATTGATTCTGTAGAAAGAATTAAATCAGCAAATACTATCGAACATCGTCAACTAAACGGGCAGTTAGCCATGGCAAATAACTGGCTACCCAATGGCAAAATTATTGTAGGAGTTACTTCTGGTGCTTCTACACCAGATAAAGTAGTGGCAGATGTAATGGAAAAGATGTTCGCATTAAAGGCATTAGTCCCAGCAATTTAATCGCCACTGAGATAATCCCGGTAGCTTGAAGAAACCGGGGTTATTTTTTCACATTCTCTGTGTTTCATAATATAGCCTTTCCCACTGTAATGAAGTACACACCAATTTATTCCCTGTTCCCAAAACGAAAAAACCTTGTACCTCACTACCACGGTAATGGCTATATCCGCTGTGGATACGTTTCCTCAACTCCCAGACAAAAAGTGATTTTGAATCCAAAATGATACACTAACGAAATGCAAAAAATACCAACAACACAAAGCAGAAAAAATTGTCTGAGTTTACAATTTAGGTAAAATTTGCGGTAATAAATGACTGGGAACTTTAGATAAAGCTAGATTCTGTCCCTGTATCCCTAATTCACTATGGAAAGCACGAATTATTTTTACGACATAATTAAATGTTGTTTGATACGCCTCCGGCTGTTGGCCAAACCCATTTAAGGCTTGTAAATGATTATTTAATGCTGCTTCTAGGTGTTGCGAAGTGGCAGCTTTGTCACCAGAAAAAGAATGGTCTCTTACTAGCTGATAATGAGCTAAT
The DNA here is from genome assembly GCF_029891685.1 of Umezakia ovalisporum Ak1311. Lineage (NCBI taxonomy): Bacteria > Bacillati > Cyanobacteriota > Cyanophyceae > Nostocales > Nodulariaceae > Umezakia > Umezakia ovalisporum. The sequence continues at coordinate 18,094 of NZ_JANQDJ010000003.1, forward strand.
GCCAAATTATTGTGAGCAGCAAATAAATCAAAACTTAAAGATGTACCTCCCATAGAGTGCGCCAAGGTAATAGCTTCATCATAAGCACTAATAGACAATTGTAATAAATTTTGCCTTGAATTTTGAGTTGTTGCAGATAAATTTGCTAAATGCCAGTACGCAGTAGCCAAATTATTTTGTGTGGCAGCACAAGCACCAGGAACATTAGCTGGAGTACGATATTTTAAAGCTTCGCAGTAAACATCAATCGCTAGTTGCAAATTTTTTGCTGGTTGCTCGTCGTACTGTGCCAGATTCCAGAAGGCAGTACCTATATTATTCTGAATCATGCCATATTTCAAGGGATCCTGGTCAGGGCTGTAGTGAGCCAAGGCCTTACTGTATGATGCGATCGCTTGCTTTAAGTTTTCCACTGGTTGATAGTATTGTCCCAAATGCCAGTAGGCAGTACCTAAATTATTTTGGCAAGCAGCATACTTTAATGGTTCCATATCGGCTTTACGATATCGCAGTGCTTCATTGTAAGCTAATACAGCTTGCTGCCAATTTTCGGATGGGTTAACAAAACGAGCCAAATCACCATAAGCAGTGCCTAAATTATTTTGTACCCGTGCATAGGTGTCTGGCCGTTCTTCAGAAGATATCAGTTTTAAAGCCAAATGATAAAATTCAATTCCTTGTTCTATATAAGTCTTCCCATCCCCGGATTGATGAGAAGCGCGGTACAGCATCCAATAGAGTGTACCCAAGTCGTTTAAAATATCTGGTACTTGAGGTGATGTTTCATCGTGGGTGATGGCCTCCTGATAGGCAAGAATTGCCACCATCAAATTTTCTAGGCTAGACTTTCCTTGTTCAATGCGTAGGCGATATAAGTTGCCTAAGTTATGATAAGCCGCTGCCAACACCTCTCCAGAAACTTGTTGTGAGTGTAGTGCTTCAATTTGTAAAAGCATTTCCTGCGTTTGTTCACGCTCCTCCCTATCGTCAGCAATCTTCGTGTCAATCGTGCTGAGAACTAACTCGGTTAACTCATTGCTAATATGAGACAACGACGATGACAAGGGGCTATTATCTTCCCTGGTTCTAGCAGTTGATTTCTGTTCCTGGATTCCAGTCTTCAATGGTTCCGCAGTTACAGGAAAAGCTTTTTCCTCTTCACCTGGATCATTGGTTGATGATTGCACCGACAAGTCAAAATCATCCCCAAATTTTAGGCCATTAACAGAAGCGGCTTTTAGTTCTGCTTCAATAATGGATTCATCAAGGGCAGATTGCTCAATATCTTCTAAATCGAAATTTCTAGAACTCGAAGAAGGTTCTGCATAACCTTGATTTTGCATTGTTGGTGTCGGGTCTCCCGCAAACACAAACACACCAGTACGCCAACGCCAAAACTGTGGTGCTGATTGCTGAATAGCAGTCAACCAAGGACGTGATACCCATAACAGCAGGCTGGACTCTAGAAATTGGGTAGACTCTTGTTGAGAAAAATATTGCTCACTTAAGCGCAAATAGTGTAAAAATAAACGTTGTATCGCTACTGGTTGCTTGGTTAACTGTTCTACACCTACAATTTGAAATATTGGTATTGGTAGCTTTTTTACAGGTGTGTCTTTGGATACAGCAACCATTGGTGGTGGATAATTAGCCAGCCATTTATTTATGTGATCTATGGGATTGGGATCACTTAAATTCAACCTCAATGTGACCAGTCGCGGATAAGCTGGAGTGCTAGTTTCATCACCGTTTACAGGTTTATATAGCACTTGCCTGACCGGATAAGCTAAAGTAGAATGCAGCCGAGCAGCTACTTGATTTCTTAAGTGTAAATTATCACTAACTGCTAAAAAAACTTGTCGTCTTAAACCAAGACTGAGGGCAAGTTTTAAACGATGATATACTTGTCGATTCCAAGTAAAACTATTGGTCTGTTTAGTATCATTCACGCTCATGGCGGCTAAAGAGCCAAAACATGGTTTATGTAAATTTCCCAGAATACATAGCAGCAGACAGAGGAAATTAATCTGCTGACTATGCATTCATTGTTTGAGTTTTGGTAAAGTCGGCAGTATCTATTTATACTTAACCTCCCATAACATTCTAACAAAAAATAAAAAAAACAAGGCTCCTATTACATGGGAACCTGGAATACTAAAATATTAAATCTTATTAAAAAATTCGGTTTAACCGACACTAGAAACAGAGAAGGCAATGAAAATTGAACCAGCAACCAAAGCTGCGCCAACAAGACCTAAGAAAATATAGGTGATCTTTTGCTTGTTTGTGGGAGGTTCTGCTTGATAAACCTTTGGTTCGCTAGCAAAATTGTTCAAACGGCCTCCCTCTTCGTTTGTATAGGGCATGAATTAATTCCTTATTACCTTGATTTTATTAGTTTTATCTTACTTCAGACGCTCCAGACTGGAGCCACAAAAATTCTTAGTTCAACAAGTCCACTGCAACAGACCCTTTGCGATATATAACCCAAAGGTGGTTTTCTCCCCAAATGTTGAGCCTTATTGACAGTCCCACGGCTAGAAGCACGTGGGATTCTTAATTCATCTAGCCAACTTAGCTAAGTCGGCGTGGAAATTTCAATGTATGTCCGCAGAAGGTGGAACGCAACAATCCCAAGGGTCTTGGGAGTTTCACATTTTGTTACATAGTTAAGTTTATTTTTGCCTACTTATTTTGTTGAACAATTCTAACTTTCTTGCTTTTCTTCAATTGTAGAAATTTTAGATTTCAGATCTAAAATTGCAATCCAAAATCCAAAATTGATTGCCCTATTGGTTAATTAGTAATTGTTCCAGTCAAAGGTGAACTGGCACTAGCGTAGGTTTTCAGGGGCATTCTACCAGCCAGATATGACAAACGACCAGCCAGTACTGCTAAATTCATAGCTTGGGCCATAGCTGGGGGGTCTTGGGATAGAGCGATGGCACTATTAATTAATAAAGCATCTGCACCCAATTCCATCGCCTGAGCCGCTTCTGATGGTGCGCCAATTCCAGCATCTACCACTACTGGTATACTGGCATTTTCAATGATAATTTGAATATTGGCGGTTGTTTTTAGCCCTTGTCCCGAACCAATGGGCGATGCTAAAGGCATGACTGTAGCACAACCAACATCTTCTAGGCGTTTAGCTAACATGGGATCTGCATTGATGTAGGGCAGAACTGCAAAACCTTCTTTAACCAACTGTTCTGCGGCTTGTAGCGTGCCAATAGGATCAGGAAGTAAATATTTAGGATCAGGTATGACCTCTAATTTCACAAAATTGTTATCTTCTTGTCCCAATAGTTTCGCCATTTCTCGCCCTAAACGAGCCACACGAATGGCATCTTCTGCTGTTTCACATCCGGCAGTATTGGGTAACATCCAGATTTTTGTCCAATCCAAGGCTTCGGCTAAACCCTCATGTCCTACAGCCTGAGTTTGCACCCGTCTTACTGCCACGGTAACAATTTGACAACCACTCGCAACAATACTTTGCTGCATCTCCTCAATGCTGCGATATTTGCCTGTTCCTGTCATCAAGCGGGATTGAAAAGTTTTGCCGGCAATGACCAGTGGTGAATCTGTGGTGACGGGATTGAGCGGCTCTTTGATGACAAGTGATGAATTTTTACAATGATTTCCCTGGGGGAAGTTGACCGAATGGGTAAGCATCGAGTTAGAGGTAGATGATTGGCTAGGAAAGCGCGAATATTGAAAATGAGACAATATGGGATCAAGTTTGTGTTCCCAAATCAAATCCGCAATTAATACTGCGGTTATGGGCGCAAGTAATATCCCATTACGATAATGACCTGTAGCCAAGGTTAAATTTTTACAGTGACTAGTGCCTAGAATGGGTAAACCATCGGCTGTGGCGGGGCGAAATCCCCACCAGAATTTCTCAATGGGATAATTCTCTAATTGGGGATATAGATGAATGGCTTCTTGGAGCAAGGTTTGAATACCAGCTGGTGTGTTATTGGGCGTAAAGCCAACATCTTCGCTAGTTGCCCCAATGATGATAGAACCGTTCCGCCTCGGTACGATGTAAATATTATCTCCAAACAAAACCCTTGTTAGGGGCAATTCTGAAATAAATTCCGGTACTAGTACACTCAGCATTTGCCCTTTGCGAGGACGTACAGGTAATGGTAATAATTCAGACGACCATGCACCTGTAGCTAAAACATAATGGTCACCACGAATTAATCCTGTCTTAGTTTGTACACCAACTATTTGTCCCTGTTGCTGTAAAAATCCTTCTACTTTCACCTCGTCTTTTAATTGAACACCAAGAGACTCTGCTGCTGTCCACAGTAGTTTCAGTAAAGCACGATTATCAACTTGTGCGTCTTCAGGATGCCACCAACCACCAACTACTTTAGACCCCAATCCTGGCTGACATTGATGAATTGCCACTTGATCTAACCAGTATGAGAACTCAGAAGTGGGGGAAGCATTTACTTTATCCCCTTGTTTTTCATAAACCGGTGCTAATATTCCACAAGGCCAGTAACCACTATTTAAACCAGTCAAATCCTCGAGTTTACGCGTCCAATCTGGATATAAAGCCAGCGATCGCCTACACAAAGAACGCATTGCTTGATTGGGGATCTTTTCCGCATCTGGCGCTAACATCCCGGCGGCGGCCTGGGCAGCAGCAGCCTGAAAATCACGACAAAGCACGGTGACCGTAGCCCCGCGCAATTTCAATTCAACGGCCATTGCCAAGCCAATTACACCGCCACCAATAATTAAAATGTTACTACTCATTAGTCATTGATCATTAGGTATCTACAATTAGTACATAACCAATAACTCATAACTAATAACTCATCGCCTTATAACTTGTAATTAATTATTAGCAACTAACAACTGTCCAGGTTTACCACAAAGCCCGGATTGGTCTCCTACCCTCAGTTGCTGTGCTGGATGTGCTGGATGTGCTGGATGTGCTGGCTGTGCTGGCTGTGGTGCTGGATGATGTACCTGAATCAAAGCCTGTACTTGTGCTACCTGATCCATTGTCAGAGGTTGAGGGCGAATCATTACTTTGAGCGATGCTGCTGTTGTCAGGAGAAGAAAAACTTTCCTGGGCAACACTGCTTCCGTTTTCAGGAGCTGTATCGTTTCTTGTACCTCTGCTAGCAGAGGAGCTATTAACATTAATATTAGCTGGAAGAACTTTAGATGTTCTGCCTTCAGGAGCATCATTATCGGCGGTTTGTTGTCCACCTATGGGAAAGTTAATACCCAATAATGTACCCAGTAATATTGCCAAGCCCCCAGCCATGAGAATTAGTGGAGTCCATCTACCCATCTTTTTTTCTCTCCTTTTTTAACCTAACCTTCTGGTGTCCAGAATATTTGAGAACCTTGTCCCCAAAATCCATCGTATTTTGTTACTCTTACATCTCCTAATACCTCAGTTTGACAGGCCAAACGGAGTTCTGTTGTAGGAGAATGAGGAGGAAGCGAGCGTCTAGCTTTATCTCGCCAATTTGCAGCAGATACTTCACCTTCTACCTTGACCGCACAGGTTCCACAACTGCCAATACCTCGACAGTTGATTAACTTAGCGCCGCCATTGTAAAGGTCAATACCGTTTTGCAGCAAAACTCTCCTTAAATTAGCTCCCACGTCGCACTCAATTGTCTGACCTTGAGCTTTTACTTTGGGCATGTCTTAATTACCAAATTACCAAACTGGCTTTTTGTTGTATATTGGCACATCACCTTACTCGTTGTCTCGCAAGTCTCAGTTTTATGACCACAAACACCTCACCTCGACTTTGGCTCTATGACACCACGCTACGGGATGGCACTCAGCGCGAAGGCTTATCAGTTTCTATAGAAGATAAATTACGCATTGCCCGCAGACTCGACCAACTAGGAATTCCCTTCATCGAAGGTGGTTGGCCTGGTGCCAATCCTAAGGATGTTCAGTTCTTCTGGAAATTGCAAGAAGATCCGCTTAAACAGGCAGAAATAGTGGCTTTTTGTTCCACACGTCGTCCCCATACCACCGCTGACTCTGAAGCCATGTTACAAGCGATTCTGACTGCGGGTACTCGTTGGGTGACAGTTTTTGGCAAATCTTGGGATTTACAGGTCACGGCAGGTCTCAAAACGACTTTAACAGAAAATTTAGCAATGATTCGGGATACCATCCAGTATCTTTGTTCTCAAGGACGACGGGTAATTTATGATGCCGAACATTGGTTTGATGGCTACAAACAGCACAGAGATTATGCTTTACAAACCTTAGAAGCTGCCATCGCAGCTGGCGCTCAATGGCTAGTGCTCTGTGACACTAATGGTGGTACATTACCCCACGAAGTAGGTCAAATCGTGGAATCAGTTATTAGTCATGTTTCATCAGTCATTAGTCCACAATCAATTCCCCAAATTGGTATTCATACTCATAATGATTCCGATACGGCAGTTGCTAATGCCTTGGCTGCGGTAATGGCAGGGGCAAAAATGGTACAAGGCACCATCAATGGCTACGGTGAACGTTGTGGTAACGCCAATCTCTGTTCATTAATTCCCAATTTACAACTAAAGCTTGGTTATGGCTGTATTGCAGAACACCAGCTCAATCAACTTACAGAAGCTAGTCGCTTTGTGAGTGAGGTGGTCAACCTCGCCCCGGATGAACATGCACCCTTTGTCGGAAGTTCAGCTTTTGCACACAAAGGCGGTATCCATGTGTCAGCCGTGGAACGAAATCCTGTAACTTACGAACACATCCAACCACAGCAAGTCGGTAACCGTCGCCGCATAGTAATTTCCGAACAATCTGGACTCAGTAATGTTTTAGCCAAAGCCCGTACTTTTGGTATTGAACTAGATAAGGACAAACCAGCCGCCCGAGAAATTCTGCAACGCCTCAAAGAATTAGAAAGTCAAGGATATCAATTTGAAGCAGCAGAGGCGAGTTTTGCACTGTTGATGTATGAAGCTCTGGGCGGTCGTCGGCAGTTCTTTGAAGTCAAAGGTTTTCAAGTACATTGTGACTTAGTGGAAGGTAAAGAAACTAACAATGCCCTAGCCACAGTGAAAATAGGTGTGAATGGGAAAGATATTCTCGAAGCTGCGGAAGGAAACGGCCCAGTTGCAGCTTTAGATGCTGCTTTACGCAAAGCCTTAGTCAACTTTTATCCGCAAATTGCCACCTTTGAATTAACAGATTACAAGGTACGGATTCTCGACGGACATACAGGTACGGCAGCTAAGACTCGTGTGTTAGTGGAATCAGGAAGTGGTTCTCAACGCTGGACCACTGTAGGAGTCTCCCCCAACATTTTAGCAGCTTCTTATCAAGCAGTGGTAGAAGGCTTGGAATATGGTTTGTTGTTACATTCTCAAGTAGAAGCAGCTTTGAAAACTTCTAGATGAAGGTCAGTAAGGAGTAGGGGACAAATGTAACTTCCCAATGGCTAACTACCAATTACCGTCAAGAAAATTGTTCCCAGGATTGGGTAACCAATTGACTAAGCCAACGTCGTTGCTGGTGATTAAGCATCGGGTCATCAGCTAATAGTTGCGCGGTTAATTCATCTAAAGATTGTCCCTGAGAGCGAACAAGTTTGATGACTCCGACTATGGCTGATGCTACTAGTTCCTCATCAATGGGCTGTTGTCGCAGGGCAAAAATTTTTTGGGGACTGTCTGGGATGGGATAATTCATGGTGTAGGCTTAAAAAAATATAAAATGAACCGTAAACTTTGACAAACTATTAAAAATTCTTTACTCAATCTTTATTGAACCAATAGGGCGCAGTTTAACTTGGTTTATGCCTTTGTAAAATCCGTCTGAGTGAACAGATTATTCCGAAATGTCAACAAAAATGATGAAAGAAATACTTTATTTAGAAATTCCCACACCAGACACTGCGGCTGTACTCAGTTGGCTGCAAAAAGATTTTCAACCGGAATGTGGGGAAAAATCAGTCACCCCAGATGGCTTGCGCCTGAAAATACCGACAAAAATTACAAATGCCGAGGCGGTGACTACCGAAAAATTAGCGAGGGAACTTTCTGTATTTCTCTGGTCTGTACAGCGCACTACTTATCTAAAAGTCTTTCGTTGGGCAGATCAGCCTGTTTGTGGAGAAGCACAAATCCTGAAACGTCTAAACCATCAAATCAGACAGCAATTTCCCCATAAATACCTTGAACCTCCAGTCATTGATTCCCAAGCATCGATTTTTGAGGAACTAGAAACTGTTTACCCCCTCACGGTTAAATATTTTCGTCAAATGCCTAATGGGGAATATGATCTCAAGCGAGCCTACTGGTGGGAGCAAAGATGGCGGGAAGGGGTGCGTAACCCTCGCCAGCCCCGTCAAGTAGTTTTTTCCCAAATTAGAGCATTTGCGGAAGATGAGAAAATTAGTAAGATAACACCGCTTTCATCCCCTACCTACGACCTGATTTACATCGGTGGCGCCCTAGGGGTCATTCATGCAGCCGTCATGGCTAAATTAGGCTATAAAGTGCTACTGGTGGAACGCTTGCCTTTTGGACGGATGAATCGAGAATGGAATATTTCTCGTGATGAACTTCAAAGCTTACTTAACCTCGGTTTGGTCACAGCCTCTGAGTTAGAAACTCTAATTGTGCGGGAATACAAAGACGGATTCAATAAATTTTTTGATGGTAATAATCCCCCTAAATTGCGATCGCCTGTCTTGCACACACCCACTGTGTTGAATATTGCTTTGGACTCGGAGAAATGGCTGCGAATGTGCGGTCAAAAACTTTGCGATGCCGGTGGTGAAATCTGGGATGAAACAGAGTTTATGCGTGCCGATATTGACAAATCACAAGTTGTGATTACGGTCAAAAACTGCAAGGATGGAAATGAGCAGCGCGTTAGCGGACGACTGTTAATTGATGCCATGGGAACTGCTTCCCCCATCGCTTGGCAATTAAATGGTGGTCGTGCCTTTGACAGTGTGTGTCCCACGGTGGGAGCAGTAATTTCAGGGGGCTTTGCACCAGGGGTTTGGGATTCCCAGTATGGAGATGTACTTTACAGTCACGGAGATATTTCCCGGGGGAGGCAATTGATTTGGGAATTATTTCCCGGATTTGATGAAGAACTGACTATTTATTTATTTCATTACCACGAAGTCAATCCACAAAATCCCGGTTCCTTACTGGAAATGTACGAGGACTTTTTCACAATTTTGCCAGAGTATCGGCGCTGTGACCTAGATAAACTAATATGGAAGAAGCCCACATTTGGCTATATACCGGGACATTTTAGTGTAGGAAGTAGCGATCGCACCGTTGCCTTTGATAGATTGATTGCCATTGGTGATGCAGCATCCCTTCAATCTCCCCTGGTTTTTACAGGTTTTGGTTCCCTAGTTCGTAACTTGGAGCGTTTAACAACACTTTTAGATACAGCCATCAAGCATGACTTGCTAAGTTGGCGCAATTTAAACAGGATTCGCGCCTACCAAAGCAATGTCTCCGTAACTTGGCTATTTTCTAAGGGTATGATGGTTCCCACGGGGAAATTTTTACCCCCCCAACGAATTAACTCCATGCTCAATACCTTCTTTGGATTATTAGCAGATGAACCACAAGAAGTAGCAGATAATTTCATCAAAGATAGGTGTGATTGGTTCACTTTTAACCGTCTAGCACTGAAAGCAGCTCGCAGAAATCCTGCCCTGATCTTATGGATTTGGCAGTTAGCTGGATTCAAAGATTTAGTTCGGTGGTTGGGTAATTATTTTAATTTCGGTCTTCATTCCCTAGTCAGTGCTTTACTCAGTGGCTGGTTCCCACGCCTCCTGGTGCGGAGTCAACCTTGGCTGGAAACCCGCTATCCAGCATTGTGGTTCCGCCTCTTGGTGATCAAGTACGCCATTACCTTCGGCACTGCCCTCGGCGCAATCGCCACTGGTAAACCCCCATCGCCAAATCCTTCAGCACAATTCAATTCAGACACCATCATTGCCAAGTCGGAAGCAAAAATCCTCAATTAACTGAGGGATTCCCTCAAAATCAATTATTCAAAAATTCTACGGTGGGTAAGTGACAGCTAAACCCACCATCATTGAGGATTGCTATATTGATTGTTGGGACGAAAATCAGGTAGTTGTACTGATGACAAAGACTTACGTCCTTTAGGTGGACGCTGAGGATAAACCACTGGTGAAGGTGATTGAGTATCTTTGGCGTAGTCTCCATAATAATCTGAGGACAAATCAGCCCGATGCAGTTGTGAGTTGGTTGAAGAACAATCTTCCTGTGCCACACCTGCACCAGAAGAGCTATCAACATTTGTCTTCTCCCAAGGCAAAGTCAAGGACTCTGGTGAATTATTTACAGGTGAAGCTATAAAATCTTCCTCCCCCGTCAATATTTCTAATTGCGATTTTGCTGAAGTTAATGATTCCTCGGTATTCTTAAAAGTTGTGACCTTAGTTTCCCCAACAGGTGCTTCAGTTTGGTTTGTTTCTACGTTAATCTCAGGTGGGGGCGGTGATGCAGGTGCAGAATCAATAGTGAAAAACATTTGGATGAGACTATCCAATTGAGCATCCAGCTTTGATGATCCCAGGGATGAAATAGTTTCTGATGTAGTGGTAGATTCCTCAACTTCTGAAGTCCCTGGTTGTGAGGAAACAGGTGTATTTTCCGTAATTGGCAATTTTTCAGGCCATGAAACAATGGACTCAGAGTTATGATTGCTGTTTATAGGTGGTCTTGATAACTCGCTAGGCGGATCCACAGATTGATTTTCCGGAAAATCGAATTTAAAGCTATGAGATTCTGATTCTGTTGACCAGGGTCTAATGGGCTGGACATTAGGAAACAAAGACCGAGCCTTCCTTGAAAATCTTGTTTGGTGGTTAGTTGTCTCCTCTGAGCAATCATTAAATCCAGGTGTTTCTAGGCATTTTTCCAGAGCCGCTTTGAATTGTAGAGTCTGGCGTTGCTGTCGCATTAGCCTACTGCGTAGCTCCCGACAAGTGTTTTCTGATTGGGATGCTAGTTGAGACTGTTCGTTATAGTTAGCTTGCAGCAGGGCGCATTCTCGTTCTAAGTGAGCCAGACGCTGTTGGCTAATTTGTAGTTGTGCTTTATAAGTTTCAATAAAGTTTTCTTGCCGTTTAATAGTTTGTACAGATGCCTCCAACTCTTGGAATAGAGATTTAATTTGTTCTTGGGATGCCGCTAGTTCCTTAGTTTGTTGGTTAACCATTGATTCAGCAACACTAGAACGCCTTTTCTGCCACTGCAAAGCTTTTTCTGATTCAGCGAGGTCATCTTTAAGATGTTCTACCTCCTCATACAAGTGATTGTTTGCTGTACGCAATTCTTCATTCAATGCCAGTAGCTTTTTAAATTCAGTATCAGCAAGTATTTGTTGTTCGCTATTAGGCTCCACAACCCAGTCTGAATCATTTGTATCTTGTTGTAAATCACCATTGTTTGCCCCTGGTGGTACTGCTGCCGCAGGTTTTAGGAGCGGCAATTGTCTATTTGCCATGTTGTCAGGAGGCAGAATTGAGTAAAATGGACAGCTAGGCTGCTCCGGTTGTAGCGAATTATCAGAATTTAGCGATTCCATTCCAGCCCTGTTGTTTGAGGTGTCGAATTTATTCATGCACTCACTTAAAAAATGTTCAGCATTGCTAGGTTTAACATTGCTGCTCAATTAGGTCATATCAGGATCAACACGGTTAAGTTAAGGGTAGATTAGGTTAAAAAATAAAATCAAAGAATTAAATATCTTGATTTATCGGACTTTGTCGCAGTTGTCGGCAGTTAATGATTCTGCTGTGAACAACGTTTAGACCCGGGTTGACTCTAAAAGCTCAGTGTGAGCCATTAGTCATTAGTCAATGCTCCCGTTTTTGCATCTAGAACTGATGCCTTTATAACATTAGGAGATTATACTCCGTCAACCTTGGGAATCAAGGATAATTTTTAGGTAAATATCACTAGCATACAGGTTTTATTGCCAATCGTGAGCAAGGGTTTAAACCTGTTTGACTTTTATCAACATTTATGGGTGTTAGTTATTTAAGGTAACCAACGGGGATGAAATCCAACTAAAGGTAGTTTTTCTGGTTTGATTGTACTGCTAGTACCATCATCAATGGGTAACAAAGGCATTAACCATAGGCTACTAGTAGCAATCACTTCTCCATCTTCAGTCTTGAGTACGTTTGCAGATAGGGGCACAGGATCAATTTGTGGGATTACTTGATCAAACAGCAAACCCAAACCATCCGGTGCTAAACTCATTTGCACATTCCTCTGCTCAATGGGTAGCACCAAGAGTGGTTTTTGTTCTGCCGTGTTCAGGTCAATTGCTATTAAATAAGGCTGTTCTACATATTCTTGATCCGATATTAACTGTGTCAACAAGCAATAAAGGGTAGCTGAAGCAGGATCAAATTGGCAGTTAATAATAGAACCTGTTGTTTTTAACAGGGGCTTCTGGACACCTTGGTTAGTGACCAAAAACAAATCCCTTGTATAATCTGTATTAAATTTTACCATTGCTGCTTGAGAGCCATCTTTTGAGAAAGACTGAACTAACCCAAATTGTGGAAGAAAATTGAGAGGTTTGCTGGCATCACTTTGTAATGGCAAAATAGCTGCTCCTTGACCTTGGGCAACGGCAACAGCTTTACTATCAGGAGTAATGATAAAGTCTCCCCCTGGTTGGCTTTCGAGGCGCTGGGGCTCGGGTCTTCCTCTATTCTTGCTAGTGCTAGCCATAAACCATAACCCGAAATCACTGGGATTTTTTCTGTTCCCTCGCTGAACAACAATTGTTTTCCCATCTGGTGATAAGTCAAATTTTAGGTTTTGATATTGCTTATTGTCCAAAATTAGGTCAACTTTACCTCCTGGTTTTGCTGGTGTTTCAGCATCTGGGGAAATGCCTGTTGTTACCGTGTATAATTGAGCCGAAAGTAAATCTGGATTGTTGGAGCTGCGAGCGGAAAATAAAATTTTTTCCCCGTCTGGAAATGGCTTAAAGTCCATCACAATCAGATCTTTGGGGGTAAGTACATTTTTTTTCTCTTCGGTTAAGTTGTACAGAACTAACTGACCTTGATTTTCCAGGTCTGCTCCTATGTACAGGAGGACGCGATCGCGGGATCTAAAGTTACCTGTAAAAGGCTTGATGACGGGATTTTTCCTTTGTTTTGCGCTTAAAGCCGAGAATTTATCAGCAAACCTATCTTTCGCATTTTCTAATCGCAGTTCATAATTCGTCCCATAGGGTGCCGGTGTGAGTAGTGTATAAACCATCCGCCGTCCAGCCCAACTGATTTTACCTGCTAAAGGTGGCTCGATTCTCAAATTCTCCTCCACGCTTTTACTGTTCATTGGGCGACTAAAGTTGAGAGTAAAAGAGATATCTTCAGATCCGATTTGTTGATTTTGCCAGGTAAATTCTCGGACACGAGGTGCCACCACATCACCTTGAAATATCATGAATCCAATCACCAGACTCAGTAGCAACATCATTGCCATCGCCACGCGATCTATTGGTTGGATAAATGTCTTAGATGTAGCCATTTTTCAGTTATGAAACAATTTTAGATTTGAGATTAGTGCATAACGGTCTACTTTAAACTAGCCGTTTCCTTATCCTTTGCTCTTTGGCTCCAGCCTATCAGGCTGATTTGGCTGGTTTTATATCACGACGCTTGAAACACGTCTTTGTTGTCTATTCATCGGTTTAGGCTACCATTAAGAACGCCTTTTCCTCCCCCTTTATGAATTGATGGCCATTTGCTACCATGGGGAAGATGCTTTCACCCTTGAACCTGGGGGTAGGATTTTCACCTACATGAATACACAGTTATAAAAAATCTGGTGTTTAAACCAGTGTTGCCTCTTATCCCTGAGCATTTCTACTCATTTTAAAAGAACAAATCGCACATTTATTTAATAACTATAAGGATTTCGGGGTTGGGGAATTTTTTTCATCGAGGTAGCAGCAATGGTGAGGTTGCGTTTCCCTGCGAGAGTTTCTGTGATCATTTTTCCCTCTACTTCCAACCAAGTATCGGGAGGATAACGCTCTTGATTTTCTAGTAGTTTCACTGGCAATCCCACCGGGTAAGCATCTGCTGCACAGCAAGTAAGGACAAATCGTGCTAGGAAAATATAATCTTCTCCTATATCCGGTGGATGAATCACAAACCCCTGAACTTTGGCATCTTGACCTGTATATGAGTCTGGTTCCGGGTAAACATTCAGTGTCCGCACCCAGTCTACAAGCGAACGATCTTCTGGGCGAGTGGAAGGACGAAAGGATTGGGGTTGAGCACGTCCACTAGATAGTAAATCATTCACACCCAGCTGCATAGCGGTGTCGCTGGCAAAAGCCCTGGGTGTAATCACGAAACCTAAAATCGCCACAATTAACAATAAAGAACTACCCCAGCCAGGCGGAAATAAATTGAGATGCTGAACGCTAGATCTATCTGGCCGACGACCTTGACGCCACACTTCCCACATTTTCAACAAACCGATTATTACTAAAGTGATGCCACATCCAACTACCAACCCAAAGAAATTAGGGTGAATTAACAAATATAATTTGCCTGTTAGCCAGTATTGAAGCATTAAAATACCCCAAGTTGCCACCGCCAAAGCATCCACCCAGGGGAATAAAATATTTTGCAGGGTAATTTTGGTTTTTTTAGCCATTTTTCAACACTTATTAGTCAGTAGTAAGCTCAACAGAACAAACAACCTACTGACTATTTAATAAACCACAAAATTCAAAATACATACAAGTTGATGAACAAGGTGAACACAAAGGTCAACTGTGCGGCCAAAGCAAATAAGTAGAATATAGTCTTGGGATGAAAAACGGTTAACATCAATCCAATACTTTTTATGTCAACCATAGGGCCAAATACTAAAAATGCTAACAGCGAACCACTACTAAAAGCCGAAGCAAATGACAAGGCAAAGAATGAATCAACTGTCGAACAAATTGATACAACTGCTGCTAATATTAACATGACCACAATTGAACTAATGTGTCCCGCACCCAAACTCAGAATTAATTCACGAGGGGCAAATACTTGCACAGAAGCCGCCATGGCACTGCCTAAAATCATTACTCCTCCCAATTCCCGTAATTCCTGAATGACATTATCTAAAACAAGAGCTAATTTATCCATCACAGATTTACTGCGACTAGCGGCTGGGGTTGTCCCTTGTAACAAATTAGGATCTAAGCGCTGAGTCAGTCCTGGTTTTCCTCCTAAAATATAAGTCCCCGACTTCAACACACTCGGTACTCCACTTGGTGTTTGTACTGCCGAACCTGTACTACTTCCTTGATTTTCTGGCTGGATTGGTGGGTTGAATTTGAGATAACGGGCGATCGCTGGTTGTACAAGAGGATTTATATCTTGTTGAAAACTGAAAATAATCCCAATAATTACGGCAATTGATAGGGAAAATACCACTCGTAAAACTACTATTTCTGGCTGGTCTCGAAAAGCTAGCCAAGTTGCCCAAATCACAATGGGGTTAATGGTTGGTGCTGCTAGCAAAAAACCAATGGTCACCGCTGTGGGTACTCGCTGCATCAGCAACCGCCGCGCTACCGGTACATTACCGCACTCACATACAGGAAACATAAAGCCAATGAGACTGCCTGCTAAAGCACCAAGTACGGGATTTTTGGGCATTTTGTCCGCTAAATATCGCTCATCGATAAAAATCAGCAGCACACTAGAGAATAGAACCCCGAACAGCAAAAAGGGCATCGCCTCGACTAGCAAACTCAAAAATATAGTGAAACCATTGTTCAGTTGATTCATGGGTGTCGCAGTCAAAAGCGGTTTAATATTTTCAGGTTATGTTTAGCCATTCTATCGGAATGGGGATCAGAACCATGTATCGGTAACGCCAACTTCTTTGAACAAAAAGTTAGTCTTATGTTTCCACTTACGCTTAAGCGATTGTTAACGCTAGCAAGTTGTAGATATTTGTGTTTAATTATGTGCATTTATTGAGACTGATTAATTTCAAGATTGTCCCATCTCCCAAATTGTTCCGAATTTTCGGAAATAATTATCTAGTTCCATCACGTTTAATTTTGTAATGTTTATACTTACTGTCAAGTGATGGGTGTGCATATGATCTTCCACGAAATTTCATAAACTGTTCATAGTCTTTAAACATTCGCGGATCCCTGTTGAGCTCTATTTTCTGTTATTTTTATGTCTTTTGGCAAAATTCATTGTAAGTGATGGTTGAATTTTTACTATAAAAACCTGAAAATTGCAAGGCCAAAACATACTAAATAAGTAAATAAAAAACGTTTTCTCACCTACTGAGGTAAAAATTGATGGTAGCCAGATTTGATTAGTAAATTTCCTTGCGTAGTGACGTAATTCTTAACAAGAAATAAGAAACAGAAAACAAGAAATATATGTGTACCCACTTTTGTTACTGCATAGTGCAGGGTACGCCCACAAAAATCCAGTACCATCCCCTACTGATTTCGCCATAGAAGAGAAACGAGCAAAGTCTAAAACAATGACCTCATCACTGACTAGCGTTTGTAAATATTACAGTTACCAGTAACACAAAAATTTAATTCCCTCATCTCGCCGCCAGTTTTGTTTCCCAGTAGCCATTTACTCCGCCACTGCGCTTCCCGCAATCGCAACTTGGATTTAGCTAAAACAGCAAAAAACCTCTGACTTAATGGGATAGCAGAAGCGATGAGATGAATTGCGCGTGAATTAACGACTTCCACTGACCAATATGCCCCAACACCAGCGAAGGGACACATGGAGGAAAGGAACAAATTGTTTATTTTCCTAGAGTTTAAACCGTCACACTACCGCAACTAGCAATAGAAATGCATGCCGTTTATCCCAGACCAGTAGATTTACAAGCCCATAGGAATAGTGTTGACCAAAAAAATATAAATATAAATATAAATGATGAAAATCTTGTCCTGGGCACATACTATAGCTAGGCTCGGTAAAAGTTTTGCCCGCTACAAATGTACCTCACTAAGGTAAAATGCGCTGTAATCTTCTTTGTTTTAATTTCTCTACTGACCAATCTGAATTTCCTAAAAAGTGGTGCAATGATTGTGCCGAATTTATACTCACTACCTTCCATATCTCTGGTAAGGATTTTCTTTTTATCGTTGATATTATCCCCAGGTGTAAATATTTGAAGCACTCATAATTCCTTACTTCTTTAAATAGCTCTTTGTACTCTGTGCAATATTCATGTATGATTGCAAATGTTGGGTTTTGTAATTCTGCATTCATTGCCCTACTTATGTTTCAGGGTTTTTTCTTTTAAATATTAATTTTTTTATTCATAAATAATAAGAGGCTAATCAAGAAATATTTTAACAATTAATTACCAAATTATACCAGCCAGGCATGGTGGTAAATAAAATTTCCCCTCGCAACTAGATATAGGTAGAGAATTTGAAACATTATTAGCTTTACTATCATGAAAGTTCATGAGTAAAGTACTGCCATGCCACTTGCTTTATATTACTCTTGCTTATCCACAGGAACTAAAATATACCCAGTCTGGTTATTAGGTGGAGTAACGTTTTGACTATCAGATGATTTTACATCTTGAACAACAGTTTTACCTATATTTACCGTACTGTTAAGAGTTTCGCTAATACCTTGATTTGCCCCCTTAACAATCTCCGCAGTATTTTGTACAGTATCATTAACATCTACCGCAGCACCTTTCACAGTGACCACAGTGTTTTTTACAGTATCGTTAACATCCACTGCCGTACCCTTAAGGGCATAACTCACATCTTTCACAGTATCGTTAACACCCTCAGCCACGGTCTTAATTGCATCCCCTACTCCTTTGATAGTTTGATTAAAATTATCAGTGGTATCCTTAACTAAGTTGCCAACATTTTTAACAGTTTTGTTGACTCTTTGGGCTGCACCTCTCATAGCTAAAGCTCCAACTAATGCCCCTAGAGTAGCCCCCATGAATGTTGCAAATGCTATCTTAGATAACTCCTGACTCGAATTATGGGTTACTGTATCAATATCAGCTTGATTGCTAGGGATATGTTGATTATCTCCGAGGGTATCCGAAAACTTTTCAGTTCCATTCATCATCATTACCTCTTGAGCTATTTTCAGGGTAAGGATTTGAGGTTTTCAATCTCAATATGTTTCTTTGATTTTTGCGGGCGCGTAATCGCGCCCTGGGGCGCTCATTTAACTTTGAATTCGATTAATCTCTTGTTCAATAGACCTATCTTCAATAGGCTCCACTGAAATTCTTTCATTGATATAAGTTGTTGATTCACCTACATATCCTTCTGTATATTCTGGTGTGGAAATGTACATCGACCGAGCAGTAATTTCTCCCTGACCCATGGCCACATCTTGATTTTCAGTTTCCTGGCCATCTTGTTTACCACCATTTTCAGATACTGGAACCTTCTGTGCTGCTTGCTTTGTCCTTTCAGCAGTTTCTTGTACACCTTGGTTAAGATCCTGTGGGGTCTTCTGCACTCTGTTCACTCCACCTACTGCGGTTTGGTTAACTCCCTCAGCGGCATTCCGGGCTGTATCTAACACACCATCACCAATCATTGCGTAACTAGCACCTTCAGCGAAACTCTTGGCTACACCTGCGACACCTTTTGCAGTATGACCAAGACCTTCACCTATGGTTTTTGCCGCTTCTCCAACACCTCTCATTGTGTGGTTAAATCCTTCACCAATTCGTCTGCCAGCTAAAGCGCCAGCTAATGATCCCAATGTTCCACCAATAAGCCCACCTATCAAAGCTCTACTTAACACCGGATTGATTCTTCTGTTTTCTCTTTGAGTTTCCGGGGGAGATAGGGTTTTTCCGCTATCAACACTAGACCCCCCTGTAGTTGTCCCACTAGCTTCTTGTATAGTAGATGTCCCAATTTCCATATCAGGCGTTGTTGTACCAACATAAGACTCATCTGTAGTGGTACTGTTAATATTTTTAGCCTGATCATTCCCAGTCTGCTTACTTTCAACCATATTAATATTCTCCTTAGATAAAAACGATCAAGTCAATCTGGTACGCAGTTATCTAAGGTCAACCTAACAATTCTGCACGAAAACTGAACCGTTCTGAGGGAAGACATATTAAACTATAAACTCTGTCTGTAGTTGAGTTAATTGTAATTTTTATTTGTAGCTACAAACACACATAAATTAAAGTTTAAAATGGCTATCAATGCGCTAATTTACAATTTATGATGAGAGTTAGATATCATTTTCAGTAAGTTTCCTCCTCTTTGGTAAATATTACGTGCATAGTCAGTCCAAGAACCTTGTCCCCAGTAACGGAAACAGCTCGTTTGTAGCAACAGGTGATGTAAAAGAAGATTACGATATTTTGATGAATTAGTTGGCAATGTTTGCTCAATCTGTTGATGAAATAAACTACTTAATTCATACATGGGAGAGAGCACATTTTCATATCCTTTTACCCAACTAATATGATTTGTCCATGAGGCTCCATCCATGTGAAAGTTAGGGTTAATTTTTTTTAATTCTTGAATGGCAATTTCCACAGCTTCAGTTTGGCAGTTTTCCGGTGAAACTCTCTGCCAAATTTGATGTTGTCCTACTGGTTGGCACATAGGATAATCTTCCGGTTGATAACCAGCAGATGCTATTAATTCTAAATATTCTGTACCACATATTCCTACAACACCAGATTTACCTCCTCCTTGATTTAACATATCCCTCCAAGCTTGTTTGAATGCACTGGGAAATTCATTCATCATCACACCCCCATTTTCACCATCGCCGATTTGACTAACTATTGGTGGAACTGTGACACTACCCACTTGTTGTTTAGATAGGGTTTTTGCTTCATAGTAAGGCTGCATCTGAGCGACTAATTTAGTATCTGAACCTTGGGTTTTAATCAGGGCTATAATACTAATTACTTCACCTTGAGAATTACGGGCAATTAAACGGTGTGGTAAGTGTTTGTAAGTCAGAGATTGACCGCTAATTGTTTCTACAGAATGTTCTTGCACAAGTAGCCAGCGATAGCCACATTCTTTCAGCGCTTTGACAAATTCAAATAAAGTGTCAGGATGATTTGGTAGGTGCATTTCTGGGGGTGAAAATCCTTTGACTCTCGCCAGTGCTTTCCAACCAAAGATTGCTGCAAAATGATGTTGCCACGCTAGGATATGCAATTTAATATCAGGTATGGGTGTAGAAGGAATCACTGCATGACTCCACATTGTCCCTAGCCATTCTACATAAGGTTGATAAGTGGGATCGCAGGTAATACGTTTGAGATTATCTAAAATATCGTTGCGTCCCATTTGTCTGAGTCCCCACAAAAGATTACCAGAGTAATCCAACATCACACGGGGATTGCAACCTTGATGGATAAGCTCTGGAATCAACTCTCCCATACGGCTGTAACAAGAAGCGAAAGCCGTGGCGTTGTGGTTGTCTCTTTCGTAGGGATGTTCAAACATATATTGCAAGTTGCTGATTAATCCCCCATCCTGTCCAGCAGGAATAGTTGGCTGGTGCATATGTAAAGCGATGGTAAAAACTGCCTTTACATCCTCTAAGTGGATATTTGTTGAGGGCAAAAACACAGGTGCATCATGGTTAACTACAGAAATCACCTCTGGTTCCCAACCACAAATATTTGGTAACTCGTCGATGATTTCAGGCAAAAAAGGAAGCATAGTAGGCAATGTCAGCATTTATGGTTGCTCTGAAATAAGTTGTGTCACTCAAATCTTGCCCGAATAAAATCAATGCTCCAAGCCATGCAATTCTCAATTTGGTCATTTTCCATCAACCACTATGAGAACAGGCAAACCCGGTAATTATCATCGGTGCAGTCTGACAAGATATTCCCATGTTTGTGTTATGCTTGCCGATAAATTTTGTTTACTGTCTGTTGGAAAAACAAATTTGGCTAGACTTATTAGTTACTTATAAGCAAGTTATAAGTATCACAAAGAAATGAGGGTTTGAGGGTTTTTTCGTCGGGAAAGAAGTGCTAATTGCGGTCAATATCTTCTATTTAATTTACTATTGCTATTTTTATCTGCAAGGCAAAATTTCTTGACCGTAGTATAAAACTACTAGATTTTGACTGTAAAGATAATTCATGTTCTTGACCATAATAAATCGCTAAAACGATAAATTTTCTTCATGAAACTCGGTTTTACGGAACGTTCTGGTTTGGTCAAGGTAGAGGGAGTAGCGATTTGTAAAATTATTTCTAGCAACCAAGGAGCCAAGCGTTGACACCAAACTGCTAAATGACTTTGCCAACCAACTAAAATTTCAGGTGCATCTTTTTGCAACCCAGAGACAAGTACTTGTGCTACTTGTTCGGGAGTCATGGGGATAACCCAGCGAAATAATTTTAAGTCACGGGCCATATCTGTGTCTGTTAAGGAAGGCAATAAGGCAATTACAGCGATGTTGTGTTCAGCAAGTTCACGACGCAAGGCTTGGGTGAACCCCAGAATGGCAAACTTGGTAGCTGAGTAGGTCGCCATCGTCGGTGCAGCTACTTTTCCCATCAAACTTGACACATTGACAATTGTCCCTTGTCTTTGGCTCACCATGCGTCGGGCTATGAGGCTGGTGAGGTTGTACATTCCCAATAAATTCACCGAGAGTTCTTCTTGGACTCGGGGTAGTTTTGTTTGCAAAAATGAGGTTTGATATGCCACCCCTGCACAATTAACTAGCAAATGAATTGGTCCATAGTTGCGCCACAATTGGGCAATGGCAATATTTACTTCGACTGTTTTTGTCAAATCGATAGATAGGATGATAGTTTCCACACCCATTGCTTCAATTTGGTTAGCCACTGCGGTTAACTTTTGGCGATCACGTGCTACTAACATTAGCCGCTTGATTCCTCGTTGGGCTAGCGCCAGAGCGATCGCCTTACCAATACCACGGGAAGCTCCAGTAATTAGAGCAACTTTGCCTTGAATATTCATTGGTTTGAACCTCCAAAATTGTGGTCTTACCCCAGTGTGAGTTGTTACCTACAGACACAATCAAAGCCACTCACCCCCTTGCAGAAGGTAAGACAAATAATCAGTGATTATTGAAATCAAAAGGTAAATAAGCCTTTGGCAACAAAATATTCCTGGACTAATTTATATTGTTGATTCGACACATTCCTGCCTTGTGTTTCAGACTAAAAATCAACACCTCACACAATTGGCTGAATGGATATAGCTCATAACTTCTATCTCTCTTAAATTCAGAGCATTTATCAGCATCGTTACCAATACACACGCTAACAATTAAATCAATATATTGCAATATTCTTTAATAAGAATTTCTTAATATTTCTTAAAAATTTTGCTCTTGGTGAATTGCAATATCAAATACCAGAATGACATTTGCTTAACTCTGATTGCCTGCGCCGATTCCAGAGGATCTGCCATCACCCGTCGGCAACGCCGGAGTTTCTGCCCTAGCAGTCAATAAAATAAAGACGTATAGCAAGTTGGCTGATAGTTACAGTAGTAGAAATTCTCCCAGATATTGCCAATTTTTGTCACTCTGCCATACTGTCAATCCAGTATATTCACTTAATTTAAGTTATCAAAAATATTAATAATCCTTAATAGTAAAAACTATTAAGGATTGCTAAAAGCAGCGAAAATTCTCAAAAAGCTAATTGTTTCTTAAAAATCATCAAGAAACTGGCTTAAGCGACTGATGACCGGATCAACCTCTTCAGGAGGGTTATCAGTATAAGTTGGTAATGGTGTTGATGGAGTTGAAGATTGATTAACTGGCTGCTCAATAACCATATTTGTCAAATGCGCTATTTGTTGCGTCAGTTGCCAAATATGGCTTTCTATCGACTCCAATCGATGGGATTCCTTAGCAAACAAACGTTCCTCTAGGTCAGCCACTTGACGTTGCAGTTCATCGATTTTTTTTTCAACCGAATCTGTTGCTGCTGTTTTTGGACTAGGTTTTGCAGCTTCCGGTACGCATAAAAATTGCCATAAAGCCTCCTTGCAGATTTCACTAAAAGTTTTGTCAGGTAGTTGTTCTAAATAGTTTTCCACAACTGCTAACAAACTTTCATCAGCAACTTCAGGGTTGAACGTGACCGATTTAACTACCTTTTTTGACCATTGGAACATTAGTTTTAAGCCTTACCAGCTCGACCGGCGGACAATTGCGCCTCCCCATAAATATACTGCCCCAAGGCGTTAGCTTGACGCGAAGGAGTCGATAAATGGGCTGTAATTTGAGCTTCTTTAAGTAAACGTTGAACGTCTTCCCAGAAGAATTCACCGCCCCCTCCAGTGATAATTACATCGGTGACGCGCTCTGGCAACCAGGCTAACACACGAGTACAAATTTCTCGAGAAAACATTTCTATGAGGTTGGGGAGAAAATCATCGAGGTTAGTGGGCTTGCTAGCACCTTTAGGACGATAGAAGCGTTCCCCTTTGGATTTGTTGACGGCAGAAATAAGAGCTAAAGATTGACTATTAGCTCCTTCTATTTCCGCGGCCACCATTTCATAGAACTTGTTCATCCCAAACTCTTCACTTTGAGAAAGACCACGGGCGAAACGGAAGTTATCTACCATCAAAAGATCAATGGTTTGATGTCCAATATCCACAATTGCTACGGATATTTTAGTGAAATCGGGAACTTTACCACCTGTCTTAGGTTGGGCTTCAGACCACAGAAGACTGCCATAACCTTCTGGCATTACCCAAACCTTGGTAATATTCAGCGATACTTGTTCACCTCGGAAGTTCAAGACATGAGGTCCAGTCACCTGGCTGGTCAACTGGGCCTTTTCTTTTTCAAATTGCTCTACAGAAAGGAAAGGCAGACCAAGTATCACTGAGATTTCGTCTTTGAGCTTGAAGTAGCCTGCACTTGCTAAAACTTTGATCAGTGCATCCTCTACTTTAGACTGGCCGACTCCTAAATTCGCCCCAAAGTCTGCTGCTAGCTGACCAACAGCATATCCAAGTCCTTGATACTCCAACCATAAATCCATCAGAGGATCAGTAGCTCTGGCTTCAAAAACGCCACCTTTAATCTCTTGTATGGACATTTTTTTAACGTTGGCAGGTACAAACTCTACACTACCTGGTTCGCGGCTGATACAAGTTTTGGTGGAAGTTCTGCCTAAGTCAACACTGAGAATAGCTTTGCCGTTGCCAATACCTAACCTACTGGTTGCAGGATTAGCATTCATTGGGGTAGATGCTGACATCCTATTTAGAGGTATGGCAGCGGCGTTCATTGGGGTAGCTGCGGAAGGTTGGTCTGTCATAAAAGCTCCTAATCCTTACTTAATTTTAAAAATTTATCATGCCCATCTTACAAAGATTTGAGGTACTAAAAATTCTAAGTTCCCTCAAGTCCAGCTACAAGTACTCTCAATGTTTAGTTTAAGCAACACTTTTCCTGCGGAACGCTGAATTTTTTGAGGATAAGTTGCGAGAACACCAACACCAGTTCAGTAATATTTCCCATAGTCTAGGCGAATTTTCAGCAGATGTAACCCCCCATTACAACTAAAAGCAGTTACGTTTCAAATGTCAGTCCTTTTGCGCTGACGATTGAGTAACCAGCCAACAAATATCAGTACCAGACTGGCAAGGACGATTTTAGAGACTGGGGCAATGTACTTTTCCACAAGTTCATAATGACTACCCAAAACGTACCCTAAGTATGTTAGCAAACCTACCCAAGCAGCGCTACCCAGAGTTGTATAAAATAGGAATGGCAGCAAGTGCATATTGTTCATGCCTGCGGGAACAGAAATCAAGGTGCGGATTCCCGGTACAAGGCGACCAATTAGTACTGCTTTATTGCCCTGCTTGTCAAACCACTGCTTGCCCTTGGTGATATCCTGTCTGGATATAGTCAACCAGTGTCCGTACTGGTCAACTAAGGTTATTAAACGCCTTTCACTCAAAAACTTACCCGGATAGTACCATATAAACGAGCCTGCTACCGAACCTAAAAGTCCTGCGAAAAATACGCCAAAGATATTGAGCTTGTCTGGGGTTGCCCTGGCTGTAAATCCAGCTAGTGGCATAATCAATTCTGAAGGAATGGGGGGAAAAAGGTTCTCTATGAACATCAGCAGAGCAATTCCACAATAGCCCAAAGAGTTAACTATACTGATTATCCATTCAAGCATTGCATTTATACCCAATCTAATGATCTCCGCTTAATGAGTGGAAAACAACCAGGGGATGGGGAGAAATGAGTAATAAATTTTAAATTTTAGATTGAGGATTTGAATGTAATTTAAAGTACTCCCTGCCTATGGGACAAAGCTCGTCAATCCAAAATCGAAAGTTGATTCTCCAATTCCCCATTCCCCAGTTCTATTTTTTAAACTGTTGGGGTTAATGATTGCACTCTCGATTCAGATTGCCAATCCAATGGATTCACAACCCTGTCTTCCAATGCCATTTGCTCAATTAAGCTTGCCAATCTGAGAGCTTTAAGGGCTTGTTCACCACCTACCGAGGGTTGATTACCACCGTGTACGCAATTGACAAAATGCTCTAATTCTGCGCTCAGAGGTTGAATATTTGTCGTGTAAACTTTCTCAATCAAACCATCCTGTCTGTAAAACACTTGTCGATGGTCAGTCAGATTGTTGTGATTTGTTTGTCGGTGAATTAAAATTTCATTGTTGAGGAAATCTGCTTCTGTAAATGAGTTTTTGCAGTGAGCCACAATGCGGCGGATTTTCCGGTGAGTGACTTTGCTGGCAGTTAAAGTAGCAACAATACCATTAGCAAAACCCAAGGTGGCTGTTACGTAATCCAAATAACCGGAATCCAAAGAACGAGTACCGCTAGCGGTTAACTTCACCACTGGAGACGCAGCTAGTTCCAATAGCAGGTCAATGTCGTGGATCATTAAATCCAGCACCACCGAAACATCATTTGCCCGATCTGAGTAAGGACTCATGCGATGAGCCTCTATCGCCAGCAACTCTTCTGTTTTCAGAACTTTACTCAGTTCTTGAAATGCTGGATTGAAACGCTCAATATGACCCACTTGCAAAATGCACTGAGAATCAGCAGCAGCATTGACTAAGGATTCTGCCTCAGAAATGTTCGCAGCAATTGGCTTTTCAATCAAAACATGAATCCCCGCCAACAGACAATTGATGCCTACTGCGTAATGTAGGCGGGTGGGCACAGCAATACAAACTGCTTCCACATGCGGTAGCAGGTCACAGTAGTCTTCAAAAAAGTGTCCCTTGTATTTACTAGCTGTTTCTAAGCCTCGTTCAACATTAATGTCTGATACACCAACTAGTTCAACATCTTTCATTGAACTCAGTATGCGAGCGTGATGTTGTCCCATGTTACCCACCCCAATTACGCCTATGCGAATTGGTTTTGGCTGATTGCGCTGTGTATATGAATTTAGTTCTGCCACTGACATGCTATTTTGCACTATTATTCTCTCCTCAACCACCAAATTTAGAGCCGCTACAGCTGTTAGCATTTATACTTGAAAGCCAGTTATGCTCTGTCGAAAACCATCCAGATGGTAACATAGAGGTTACATTTATGAAGAATTTCAAACTTTGTAATCAGTTCCCGAAATTTGCCTTTCTTTTGTATATTCAGTTTTAAATTCATCAGTATTTTATTGTTTACATAAAATATGTTATGTGTTTGCCTTGACTTTATAAACGAATGAAGACCTAAGTAATAACTCATAAAAACCCATGGGAAATTAATGTTTGGGATCAATATTTAACTTGGCATAATTGGCAATTATTCCGATTTTGTTATGAACAATACAGAATTTTGAGACCATTGCACAGCGATGTTTGTATGAAAAAAGAATATATTGGGAATTGCCATTACTCAAACACTCAAACATTTTTGCATAATTATCTGTGATTTCTACATGTTCAGCCGTCTAACTTTCTCCAGTCACTGGTATGGGCAGTTTTGTTTAGCTATGGTAACAGTAAAAACTACCATTACCAAATATGGGTTTAGGAGGACTGTAGCATTGTTTCTGCCATTTTGTTGAAGTGTGATTTGGGGATGGGAATTCTAAAACTTGAAACCGAGATGAAAGCTGTAATTTTATTGTCTGGAGGATTAGACTCTTCCACAGTTTTGTATCAAGCAAAAGCTGATGGTTATGAATGTTACGCGATTTCTTTTGATTACCACCAGCGACATCGGCGAGAGCTGCATTCAGCCTTCCTCGTCTCTCAAAAAGCTCAGGTCGTTAAACATCAGGTCGTCGATTTTGACTTACGACAATGGGGTGGTTCAGCACTGACAGACGACACAATTAATTTACCCCAAGAGCGCTCCCTAGAAGAAATGTGTCAAAATATTCCAGTTACCTACGTACCTGCACGTAATACCATCTTTTTAAGCTTTGGACTCGCCTATGCTGAAGCGATCGCAGCTGGACGAGTGTACATTGGTGTTAACGCCCTAGATTACTCTGGATATCCTGACTGCCGTCCTGACTATATCCAAGCGATGCAGACAGTTTTCCAGCTAGGAACGAAACAAGGACGTGAGGGCAACCCAATCAAAATTGTTGCCCCCATAATTGACTTAAAAAAAACCGAAATCATCCAACTGGGTAATAAATTAGGGGTTCCTTGGGAGCTAACTTGGTCTTGCTATGCAGGTAACGAAGTCCCTTGTGGTGTTTGTGATTCTTGTCGTTTAAGGCTAGCAGCTTTTACCGAGTTGGGTTTGCAAGATCCATTACCTTATGCTTAGGGGAAAAGTCAAAGTTAAAAGTAAAAAATATACTCTTATCTATAGCCAATTACCAATCCTTTTACTTAGCTTCTAAGCGTCTTACTTGAATTTGATGTAGACGTGGTCCCTCGGCTGATACTAGTGTAAATTCAAGATTGTCATAGCAGAAGGTTTCATTTTGGACAGGTATTTTTTGGAGTTGATACAGCACAAAACCACCCAGAGTTTGGTATTCCTTTGTTAGGGGTAAGTTGAGATGTAAAACCTCGTTGAGATCTTCGAGGTTAATTTGGGCTTGCACCAAAAACGTTTGGTTGTCCAACATTTCCACGAGCAATTCGTCAATACTGTCTGGTTCCCCTGGGTGACCAATAATCTCGGCAATTACATCTTGGATTGTCACTAATCCCACAGTACCGCCAAACTCATTGACAACTATCACCATAGCTGGCTTCTCTTGCTGCATCATAGGTAGTAGTTGACTTAAAGGCGTTTGCTCAGGTACAAATCGTGCGTGACGCATCCAGGGTTCGATGTTTGTTTCTGGAGTCAGTATCCCCATTGCCAATGGTTGTGCCAAATCTCTGAAATAAACTATGCCGCGAATGTCATCCAAAGACTCTCCCATGATGGGATAGCGGGAGTGACCAGTAGATATCATCTGCTGAAGTAAAGTTTGGAAAGTGGCATCTTGGGACAGGGCTACAATACCAGTCCGGGGGATCATCACATCTTTAGCTGTGACATCGCCGAACTCAAAAACATTATTCAGCAATTCCCGCTCTGAAAGCTGTAAACCTGTTGATTCTCGTTCTGTTGAGATAATAAGCCGTAATTCCTCCGGAGTAACGGGCGATCGCCAACTTTGACCAGTATATTCAATACCAAAAAGCCGCAACAAAAATCGGGTTGATTGGTTGAGAATCCAGATAAAGGGGTTAAAAAACCTGACGATCGCTTTTACCAAAGGCCCCAAAAACCTGGCCAAATCCTCTGAGTACAACATAGCTACTGATTTAGGACATAGTTCACCTAAAACAATTTGTAGATAGGCTATCAAAAAAAAGGCTATGGGAATTGATAGGGAATGAGTCAGAAAATCACTCATTCCTAAAGGCAAAGGCCAAGATTTCAGCCATGACTTCAGCACTATGACAATCGAACTTTCCCCAATCCAACCCAAGGCTAAACTAGAAAGCGTAATGCCTAGCTGAGTTGTAGACAATAATCTTTCAATGCTACGTTGTAATCCCTCAACAGCAATGGCGGGGATGTCACCAGCCTGAACAAGCTGATGAATACGCGATCGCCGTACTGTTACCATTGAAAACTCTGCCGTCACAAAAAAAGCATTGATGGCAATCAGCAATAGTACTGTTAACACTCTCAGCCCTAAATCAGTCCAAATTAAACTATAAAAACCACTCACCGCCAAAGCTCGTGTAAAAATTACGCCCCCATTCTGGGATTAAGTCTGAGAAATTTATTGTCAGCTATTAGGTCTTGGGTATCAGGAATTTGATAGCGGGTATTGAAAAATAATTTTCCTTCCCAGTTTCTAGTCCCCAAACCCAGCCCCATCTACCTTTCTACAGGAACATCTAACACCTTTAGCTTCAGTTTTTGAGCAGGATAGTCTGTTAGAGAAAGAGATATTTTATTCACGTCATCCAGTAGAGCTGTAGGAATAATTACCGTACCTGAAACAGCTGGGCTCTTAGCCGGTAATTCAGTTGGTAACCCGTCCGTGCTAGCACTCAATGTTCGTCCTTTGTCGTCACTAACATCTAAGAAAGTATACAAGAAGCGCACAGTATCACTACTTTGATTTTGCATATTCACTCTCATGAGTAAATCGCCCCCAGAGTAGCGAACAGATTGCACTGCAAAAGTTACACCCTCACTCTCAGCAATAATTGGAAATCCTGGTTCAAGTTTTTCTACAACCACCGCTGGGGGTTTTTCTTTGGGCTTCGGCTTACTGGTTTTGGTTTCCTGGTCATCTTCCTCTAACTTTTCTGATTTAGCCGCCTTGGTCTTACCCTCAATTCGAGCTTTGACAATTTTCAAGATCTCATCTTCTTTCAGTAGTGTCACCCCTAACTGTGGAGAGTTATTGCCCTTACTACCAGGAAATTTGGTCCTGGGGCGGCCATCTGGTGTTGTCACACCTTTGAGGGCTGAACTACCCATTTCAAAACCTAAAAACGCACTCACAGAACCTGCACCCAGCATGAGGATTAACAACATTAAGGTTAGAAGTACAGTGGAATTTATTTTCATCGCTGACAAGCCATTGCGGAAAAATTCTGCCTTATTCTAAGCGTATTGAAGATGAAAAGTATTGAAGCTATGTTTTTCAATCCTTAAAGGAACTTAATCAATACTAGTTTGCACTATTTCCGAGGAAATATGTACTATAAATATCTAAGTTGAGTACACACAATCGGCAAAATTACGCTACAATGGCATTTAAACCAGGGTTGGCCGAGCGGTTGAGGCAGCGAACTCATAATTCGCCCAAGGCAGGTTCAACTCCTGCACCCTGGATTCTCTAACTCCTGACCCAAGACTCCATTCAAGGCCATCTTGTATGTACTTGAGTTTTTGCCTTTGGGTAAATATTAACTTATGCTAGTTCAGAACTCTCATCAGTTCCACCTTTGGTGTAACACAACTGTGCCTGTTTTGTAATACGGATACTACTGTAACCTTGACGAAATCAAATATTTGTGCAGCCACTGCTGATTTAACCACCCTCCACCAGCAGCTACTAGATTTATTTTGCCAACTCGCTTATCAAGAGGGTAATTTTATCCTTTCTTCTGGACAAAGCAGTTCTTACTACATTAACGGTAAGCAGGTAACACTCCACCCCCAAGGGGCTTTAGCTATTGGTCGCATTCTCTTATCCTTATTACCTACAGATACCCAAGCTGTAGCAGGTTTAACATTGGGTGCAGACCCGATCGTGTCGGCTGTGAGTGTAGTTTCGGCTTATGAAAATCGCCCCATACCAGCCCTGATCATTCGTAAAGAAGCTAAAGGTCATGGTACAAGGGCATATATAGAAGGGCCTAATTTGCCAGAAGGCGCAAAAGTCATGGTTTTAGAAGATGTAGTCACTACAGGGAAATCAGCCATGAAAGCCGTTGAGCGTCTTCGCGAAGCTGGTTATACAGTTGATACTGTAATTTCACTTGTAGATAGACTACAAGGAGGGGCTGAGTTTTACCAGTCTGTGGGGTTGAACTTTCAGGCGGTGTTCACAATTGCTGATATTCAACAACGATATCAAGAGTTAGCTCAGTAGTTCGGGAATTAGGGTCACCCTGGGACTCTCCCTAATCTGCATAATTGATCATATGTTTTACCCTCATCTGATAGAATCCCTTCGTTCTGCATTTTTACGATCAAAGGCTATCCATTGTTCTTTAGTCATGGGAAGGACATTTTCTAATCGTTTAGTTGCCCAATAGTTATACTCAACACTGAGATCACATCCCATCCAATAACGATTAAGTTGTTCTGCAACTACGATAGTTGTTCCTGATCCTGAAAATGGATCAACAATCAAATTTCCTTTTTCAGAAGATGCAAGCACGAATTTTCTGATCAATTCTTCTGGCTTTTGAGTTGGATGGGGTGTTTTCTCACCCATACCATTACAAGTAGTAGGAATCTCAATTACATCTTTAGGCTTCGCACCTTTTGGGTGAGGTGTCCAGCTATTGTGTTTCTTCGTTGTTCCTTTTCCGTAGGCGCTTGTTTCTGCTTGTGGGTGAGAGGGATATTTTAATGTATGTGCACCATAAGGAATTCGCACATCATCAATGTTGATTTTAACAAAATCAGATTTACGAAAATGAATAATACTTTCATGGGAACGTCCCCAATCATGACCTAAGTTAGCTTTATTTTTGTAATGCCAAATTAACCAACGACAACTGTTAAAATACTTTGATGCAGGATACTTTAAATCAGCTAGTATTTCCGAAAAACCACAAACATAAAGAGAGCCAGTAGACTTAAGAATACGTGAAGCTTCACTAATCCATTGAATAGACCAATCAATATATTCCTCTTGATTCTCAAAATTATCCCATGCAGCTTTTTTAATATTATAAGGTGGGTCAGCAAAGACCAAATCAACAGTTTCAGATTCAAGGGACGCCAGCCAATCTATTGAATTACCTTGATAAAGTTTTCCGTGAGGATGTGTGTATTGCAGTTGAAATCCTTTGGTTAAAGGTTGTAATTCTTTTTGACTGGCGTGTTGCTCTACAACTCCAATATTTGAAGAGTGTTCTACCATGTTTAATGAACTGTTAGAACTGTTCACTTTTAGCCAGCCTCGATGTTTAAATAAACAACTATAATTAGATTGTATTATAAACAAGCTAAATACACTTACTTTTATTTCATTGCCAAGCGATCGCCCAAGGCATCATACTTTGTCAGTTTGACACTTTTAGCATAGGCGATCGCCCATTATTCACACAGTATTTGAGAGGATATTCGCGGTAGTATTGACAGGTAAGCAGTTCTGGAAATATCCCATTTTAATTTTCCTCTGTCGGCTAAAACTTCTAACAGATTATTTTTAAATAGATATCTCATATCAAAACAATTTAATTACTTAAACCATATTACAGATAAATAAACTACACAAATGAATAATAAAAATCTTGTACTACCCACATATTTACTCTACAGGTATACCTCACCCAGGTGAAATCCGCCGTATCATAAACACTCATAAAAACTCTTTGCGACCATGCGTGAGATTGAACTGTAGTTGTGCTACAAATCATATTAGTTAAAATTCTAGTTAAATTGTTTTTTAACCAGTTCGTAAACTTCCAGAGTAATTAAAAATATACTATTCTCTCCAGCATAAGTTTCAATTTTTTTGCGGGCAAAGGGACGGACAAAAAAAGGAATTTCCTTGAGTTTAGCCTCAGCTTCAGCAGTCCATTTAATTGCTTCACTCATTGATTTTTAGGATTTAACTTGAATATCAGAATTTGGTTTGGTGCACAGTTAACCTCGACACCAATATCGTTACTGGGTTGCACCCAGCAACGATATTTAATGATAGTTGACTTAACCCTGACCTACAGGTTCCTTCGCCAAGAACTTCTCAAGTTCAGTCAAAGCATCAGCATCAACTTTGGTTTGCATCGGACAGAACTTAGGACCACACATAGAACAAAACTCAGCAGTTTTATAAATATCTGCTGGTAGAGTTTCATCGTGATATTCCTTAGCCCTTTCCGGGTCTAAAGCCAACTCAAACTGACGATTCCAATCAAAGTTATAACGGGCTTTAGAAAGTTCATCATCTATGTCTCTTGCACCGGGGCGATGTCTAGCAATATCCGCAGCATGAGCCGCTATTTTATAAGCAATCAAACCATTGCGCACATCTTCAGCATTCGGTAAACCCAAATGTTCTTTAGGTGTGACATAACAGAGCATAGCTGTACCATACCAGCCAGCCATAGCTGCCCCAATGGCGGAGGTAATATGGTCATAACCGGGAGCAATATCTGTTACCAAAGGTCCCAACACATAGAAAGGTGCTTCTGAACACTCTTCCATTTGTTTGCGGACATTGAACTCAATTTGATCCATTGGTACGTGTCCAGGTCCTTCGACCATCACCTGTACATCATCTTCCCAAGCCTTGCGGGTTAGCTGTCCGAGGGTTTTAAGTTCTGCCAATTGTGCAGCATCTGAGGCATCATGAGTACAGCCAGGACGGAGGGAATCTCCCAAACTGAAGGAAACATCGTATCTTTTGAAAATATCAATGATGTCTCGAAAGTGGGTATATAGAGGGTTTTGTTTGTGGTGGTGTAGCATCCACCGCGCCAAAATACCACCACCACGGGACACAATACCAGTAATACGGTTTTTCACCAAAGGTAAATGTTCAATTAAAATCCCGGCGTGGATAGTTTGATAATCTACACCTTGTTGGGCGTGTTTTTCAATAATGTTAAGAAAGTCATCGGCGGTGAGATTTTCAATTTTGCCGTGGACACTTTCCAAAGCTTGGTAAACTGGTACTGTGCCAATGGGAACAGATGAGGCATTAATAATAGCAGTGCGAATTTCATCTAAGTTACCACCACCTGTGGACAAATCCATCACGGTATCAGCACCATATTTCACGGCGAGATTTAACTTATCTACTTCTTCTTGAAGATTGGAAGAGTTGGGAGAAGCGCCAATATTAGCATTGACTTTACATTTAGAAGCGATGCCAATGCACATCGGTTCCAGGTTAGTGTGATTAATGTTAGCGGGAATAATCATCCGTCCCCGCGCCACTTCTTCACGAATGAGATCAGCAGGTAGATTTTCCCGCTTGGCCACATAGCACATTTCTTCAGTAAGAACACCCTGGCGTGCGTAATGCATTTGAGTTACATTACTTTGTCCGTGACGCTTGGCAACCCATTCTGTCCGCATATTGAATTCCTCGATAAACAGCTTCCCTCCGCTGGTATTAGCCAGACTCAGGTGTTAAGGGTGTGATCTCAGCCTGAATGTTCAGGCACCCCTAGCATGAGTGAAATTGTACCACCCCGGTTAGTAATACGGGTGGGAATGTTAATCATTTATGAGTTAAATTATTAGTTTTTGAGGATGGTTGTCCTCAATGTTTGGGAATTTTTCTCACAGGTCGGGGCCCAGGTCAATGGAATTAAAATTGACTTATGAGCAACAACTAACAACTAATGGCTAACCATTATCGATATATTCTTTTTTATAAACCCTATGGAGTTCTGAGTCAATTTACCCAGGAAACATCTAAACATAATACCCTAAAGGATTATATCCCGGTTCCCGATGTTTATCCTGTGGGACGTTTAGATTGGGATAGCGAAGGTTTATTATTATTGACCAATGATGGACAATTGCAACATCGCCTCGCTCATCCCTGTTTTGGACATCAACGCACTTACTGGGTGCAAGTAGAGGGTATTCCTAGTGCAGATGCTCTCAACAAGTTACAAATGGGTGTGGAAATTCAAAATTACCGCACTCAACCAGCGCAAGTAAGATTGTTTTTAGAACATCCCCATCTTCCTGAACGTAACCCGCCAATTAGATTTCGCAAGAGTATCCCTACGTCTTGGTTAGAAATGACATTGACTGAAGGAAAAAATCGTCAAGTGCGGCGAATGACTGCGACTGTAGGATTTCCTACGTTGCGATTAGTCAGGGTCAGCATAGCCCATCTCAATCTCAATGGTTTACAGCTGGGTCAGTGGCGTCACCTTATGCCCTCAGAACTCAAATTGTTGCATAGTTTGCCTAAAAAGTACAAACAACTATCTAGGGCTATTACTACCAGGGTAAAGTGAAGCTAGAATTCTTCACCTTGACTCAGGGCAATGAGAAGAAAAGTTGGCTGCCATCATTTAAAAGATTAGCCTAATGTAACTCATAATTAATTCTGCTACCAAAAATCATTGGCTAAACCAGGATTTATTGTACTTTTACTCTAGGCAGGGGCTACTAATTGTGGCACTTTGGATATTAGTGACTAGAAGCAGCTTGGAACGGGAATGAAGGAACTTCCACTATGCTGATGTGCCCTCAGTGTAAATTTGAAAACCCCAGTGCTAACAAATTCTGTCAAAGCTGTGGTGCGTCCCTGACCCATAAGGTTTGCCCAGAGTGCAGTACCGAAGTGCCTGTAAATGCACAACTTTGTCATAACTGTGGGGCTGAGTGCGGGACAGTTTGGCAGGCAATTATCACTAAATCTGAGACTGGGAACTGCGAACTGAGAATTGGGAATGAAAAAGAACACAGGACTAAAGAACAAGATGTTCCAGAAACCGCCTATACTTCGGCTATCTCTTTATTACAACTGACAATAGGTTCTTATTTAGACCCAAAACAACGTTATCAACTGCTAGAATCGCTACCAGATGTAAAGGAAAATATCTCCAATGCGGAAATATCGGTGAAAGTCTTGGACTGTCAGCCATACCAAATATCGCCGATTGAGGTCATGCTAGCCAATGGGCAACAGCCATCAGTTGAACTCAGTGGAATTTCTCACCTTGCTCAGGCTTATATTATCTTGCAGTCCCCAAGTCACCCAAGCATACCAGCAATTCATGATGTCTGGCAACAGTATGATATGCAGGTGCTACTCATTGAAGACCGTTCAGATTGGCAATATCTACTTGACTTATGGCAAGCTGAAACAACCTCTACCTTACAAATCCTAGACTGCATGTATCGGATGACAAAACTCTGGACTTTATTAGAAACAGTAAATTGTCGTCAAAGCTTGTTGGATTTGTCCAATCTGCGCTTAGATCAAGACCAAACACTAGCACTACAGCGCTTATATGTAGAATCAATCAATCAACAGCCGAATATGGCATGCTCTCGAGAGGGTCAAGGAAAAATACTTGCCAGAAAGCCTTTAACAATTAAAGCATTGGGTCAAGTTTGGCAGACACTATATAGACAGTCCCAATGCACTCAATTTGGTTCCATAATAAACGTTTTAGAAGATTTGGAATCAGATAAAATTCAGACAGTTGAGCAGTTGCGATGGCGTATAGAAGAAATCGCTACTGAATTAGAAACACCCATGATGACAACTTCTGATCCGATGGAAGAAACAAGTACCACTGCACCCACGATTTTGCAGTTAGATGATTTAGAAGATGTTTCTGGCGACAAGGATAATGTACCAACTATTGTACTCTCAATGCAATTGAGTAGTTTGGATGATGCCGGACTCACTGATGTAGGTAGTCAACGCAATCACAATGAGGACTCCTTTGGTATTGACACAAAAATTTACAAGCAGGAATTGCCCCATAAGCGTGTTGTACAAGCCCGTGGTTTGTATATTCTCTGTGATGGTATGGGTGGGCATGCAGGGGGTGAGGTAGCAAGCGAGTTGGCTGTTACTACTCTCAGGGAATATTTTGCTCAACATTGGATTAGTGACCAAATACCGAGCCAAAATATGCTCTATGAGGCAGTATATTTAGCTAATGAAGCAATTTATGAGGTAAATCAACAAGAATCTCGTGCGGGTATCAATCGCATGGGCACTACGTTGGTTATGCTCTTAATTCAAGGTACTCAAGCAGCAGTGGCCCATGTGGGAGATAGTCGCCTTTACCGCTTCACACACCAGCAGGGATTAGAACAAATCACTGTAGATCATGAAGTAGGTCAACGAGAAATTTATCGGGGAGTGGAGCCTAGCATAGCCTATGCTCGTCCAGATGCCTATCAATTAACTCAAGCCTTGGGTCCTCGTGATCAAAACTCGGTTTATCCCGATGTAGAATTTCTCGAGATTACTGAAGATAGCCTTTTCATCCTGGTATCGGATGGTTTATCGGATAATGAATTATTGGAAATTCATGGCAAGAATCTTTTGGTTCCCCTACTAAGTTCTGGTGCTAATTTGGAACAGGGAGTTACAGAATTAATTGATTTAGCTAACCAATATAATGGTCACGACAATATTACTGCTATAATTGTTCGGATTAAACTTTGCCCAAATTATGGGGAATCACATAACAGTTAAAAATACATATAAAATACATAAAAAGTGGGAAGTCGTGAACTATTTCCCCACCTCCAATTCTAAAACCTAATTTTCAGTTCATGCAGGTCCTATTGTGGTTATTCTGACTCTGTTAGAACCGCAAAAAACGCCACTCCAGCAGTGGTACTTTGAAAATTCCTCCGTAATTCGCATTGGTCGCGCGGTGGATAATGATGTGGTTTTATCTGATAGTTTGGTTTCGCGGCACCACTTGGAACTGAGGCGAGTTAATTTTGCCAAAAATAAAAATGTTCCTTCTTGGCAGATGATTAGTCAAGGCACTAATGGCACTTTTGTAGACGGTATCCTTGTCCTTCAGTGTAATTTAGCGGATAATTGCTTGCTGCAACTGGCACAGGGAGGACCAATATTACAATTCCAATTGCAGGACATACCAGATACTTTAAAGCTATCGCCTCAAGGTAGCGAGGCGAAAGAAAACACATGGGCTAATTTAGCCTACGGTTGCAATCACGAAGGCAATTCACCGAACAATCTATTTTGTATTCATTGCGGTCAACCTCTTTCAGTTCAACAAAAAATTCGCCAATATCAGGTATTACGAACTTTAGGACAGGGAGGTATGGGTACTACTTATCTGGCTTGGCATGCAGCAGGTGGAATTGAAGGAAAACCACAGTTGTTGGTTTTAAAACAAATGAATGCTGACATGGCTAAAATTGCCAAAGCCCAAGAATTATTTAAACGGGAGGCGCATACTCTCAGATCCCTTCATCATTCGGGGATTCCCAAGTATTACGATTTTTTTGTAGTGGATGGCAAAAAATACTTGGCCATGGAATTGGTTCATGGACAGGATTTAGAAAAAAAAGTGTATGCCACTGGTCCTGTTACACCTAGCCAGGCCATCGATTGGATGATTCAAACCTGCGACATATTACAATATCTCCACAGCCAAAACCCACCACTAATACACCGTGATATCAAACCAGCTAACCTGATGGTGCGGAATTCGAATAATCGGATAGTAGTGTTGGATTTTGGCGCTGTCAAGGAAATTGGGACTACACCAGGCACTCGGATTGGTGCAGAGGGTTACTGCGCCCCCGAACAAGAACGCGGAAAACCCTTAACTCAATCTGATTTGTATGCCATCGGGCCAACCTTGATTTTTCTGCTCACAGGCGAAAATCCTTTCAAGTTTCATCGTTACCGAGGACAAACTTCCAGGTTTGATTTGGCTAAGATGCCCACAATTACTCCTAAACTAAGAGAAGTTATTGAGCGGGTTACCCAGCATTTGCCCCGCGATCGCTACCAAAATGCTCAAGAACTGGCCATAGCACTAGCTGATTGCCAAGTATAAAGAATGAGGAGTAGTGATTGTCATAATTACTTACTCTTCGTCCCAAGCTTCCACTTCTAGCAATTCACCTATTGGATCTTGCATACTAAAGCCGAAGTCTTGTAGTTCTTGTTTCCAATGCTGCCAGTCATTGCCATAAAGCAATGCGATTTTCCAAATGCTGTCAGTTGGTTTGATAATATTCGATTCGATGAGTGATTGCACGTTACGTTGCAATTTCACCATTGGGTGAATCACTTGCTGAGTCATAGCCTCGATTCAATTCAGATTTTGTTTGGTAAATACTTAATTAAAACCGCTTTCCGTTTGGCAATTTTTATCGATGCGTGGAGTATTGTAGTTGGTAAAGCTAGTCTTAACTTCCTAACTATACCACAACAAAGTCCACTATTTGGGGAGACAATTCGGTTTTGTACGGTAATCACCACTACATAACTGAAATTCTACCGAGTATTCATCGTGGATGCTATACAGGAAAGCTAGTAGCCGGAAACATCACATAAAAATTCTGATGGGGACGACCTGTAAATTTTTTGGTTTTGTAGTCAACAGAATCTTTGTAATTATTAAAAGACCATATAACCTGGGGATGCTCTAGGATTCCTGCGCAATCGCACAAGAAAATTGATTACGCATATTTGATCCTTATATACATTATCGCAAACATATAGAATTAAACGAACTTCTAAGAAATCTTTATAAAATTTTATTTTTACCTTCAAAGATTAATGTGCTGCTATTTTGCTGCTTTCTCCAATAACAAGGTCACAGGTCCATCATTTTCGATGCTAACTTGCATGATTGCACCAAATTGACCGGTAGCTACCTGCAAACCACTGATTTGCAACTTGCTAACAAAGCGATTGTATAGTTCTTCGGCTAATTGTGGGTTAGCGGATTGGTCAAAAGAGGGGCGGCGACCTTTGCGACAGTGGCCATAAAGAGTAAATTGACTGATTACCAACAAGTCACCCCCAATTTCTTGGACAGATTTTTGCCATTTGTCATTGTCTTCTGTACCGGGAAACAGCCTTAATTCTAGACATTTACGCACCATCCAATCGAGTTCAGCATCAGTATCGGTGTGGGCAATTCCTACTAGTAAATTGAGTCCCTGTCCAATTTTGCCGATAATTTTCCCGTTAACAGTAACCTGGGATGATTTTACTCGCTGGATAACAACGCGCATATAAACAACCTACTCAAGCCTAAAGTTGAAGGGTAAACGGGTGTAAATCCCAGAAGGATCGTTCATTTTTTGCAGAATAACTAATTCCTGTTTGAGTTTCTGGAATTCCGCCATCAGTGGATTCCATGGTTCAACTGGTACTCTAATAATTGGTACGATGTTACTGATTTCTTGACCAGCCAATCCAAAAAAGCGTTCTTCTAAGCTGGTGACTTTGGGGTACTCTTGCAATTGCCAATTGTTGCCTAGTTTAGCTTCCTTGACGGCATATTCAATAGCAGCATTCATACCACCCATTTCATCCACCAAACCAATTTTTTGGGCTTCTTTCCCTGACCAAACTCGTCCTTGGGCAATTTCTGCCACTTTTGCTGGTGGTATTTTCCGACCTTGAGCAACTTTATCCAGGAATAAATTATAAATGCGGTCAACACCGCGCTGATAAATTGCTAACTCTTGGGGTGATTTTGGGCGCGTCAAGGTTTGACTGTCGGCATAACGTGCAGTTTTTACCATATCCCAAGTGATACCATTATCATTAGCTAGTTTTTGTCCATTAAATAGCACCCCGAACACGCCTATAGAACCTGTAACTGTGGTTGGTTTAGCAAAAATGCGGGTGGAGTCGCTAGCAATCCAGTAACCACCAGAAGCAGCAACATCACCCATTGAAACTACAACAGGTTTTACTTTGTGAGTCAGTTGTACTTCTCGCTGCATCACCTCGGATGCAGTAGCGCTACCTCCAGGAGTATTAATTCGCAAGACAATTGCTTTAACGTCGTTATCTTGGCGTAGTCGATTAAAGATTTTAGCAAAGCGATCGCCTCCTATTTGCCCATTTTCGCCTTTACCATCGACAATTTCACCTTCAGCATAAACCACAGCAATTTGATTTTTAGAGTTGCGTCCTGCACCGGGGGATTTACCAGATAATTGAGCATAGTTACTGAGATTAATTTGGCGGAAAGTACCTTCTTTCTCATGGCTAGCTGTCAATTTTTTCAGTTCAGTAACTACCTGATCCAGGTATGCTACCTGATCCACCAAACCTCTAGCTTTGGCTTCACTCGCCGTCAGTAACCCCTGACTATCTGCGATCGCTTGCAGCTGTTGAGGAGTAATTTTGCGACTAGAACTGACCGTAGTTCGCCAATTTCCCCAAATATCGTTGAGTAATTGTTGTATTTGTCGGCGATTTTCAGGACTCAACTCTTTTTGGATCAATGGTTCAATTGCGCCTTTAAATTTGCCCACTCGTACAGTTTGAACACCAATCCCGAACTTTTCTAAAGCCCCCGCCAGAAATATCGGTTGGATACTTAAACCCTTGACTTCCATCAAGCCTATAGGATTAAGGATGATCCTATCCGCTACCGAACTCAGGTAATATTCCTTTTCCCCCAAACCCACGCCATAGGCGATAATCTTTTTTCCAGATTTGCGGAATTTTTCCAGCGCCTGGCGCATTTCTGTCAAGGAAGCAAAACCAATGCTACTCAGTGGTGTTGTATTTGTTGCATCTAAGTAAATACCGACAATCCGCGGATCAACCCTAGCTTTTTCCAAAGTATCGAGAACGCTGCGGAGTGTCATACTTTGCTCTTGTGCGCCTGATAATGCTCGTTGCAGGAGTTCGCTAGACTCAGGCGCTTTATCGGTAATGTTCATTGACAAGTCAAAAACCACAACTGACTTATCTTTCACTTCTAGAGTAGTATCTCTGGAAGTGGTAACAGCAAATAACAACAACAAGAGTCCTGTTATGCTGACACCGAAGAAAATCATCAGTCCTATTACAGTACCTAGTAAACTGGCAAAAGTTTGTTTAAAAAAATTACGCATTTTAGTTGTTTAGCATCATCCGTCAGAAGTCGTACGTCTTAATTCATAAGGGGATGTAGGATGAATGGCAGCGCCATTAACTCATTGTATTCGTTGTAAACTTTTGGAGTTTTGTAAATTATTTAATGTAGGATTACCAGTGCAAAATAGTACAGTCGTTATTTCTGCAATTAACACATTAACTAAATCATACAATGCTGCTTCCGATTCAACTGCCGCTTGTAAGAAAGGCATAGCTAAACCAGCTAAATCTGCTCCTAGAGCGATCGCTTTTGCCACATCTAATCCGTGACGTAACCCCCCTGAAGCAACTAAGGGCACATCCGGAGCGATCGCCCGAATACTTGTGATACACTCTGCCGTAGGCAAACCCCAATCAGCAAAAGTCCTACCTAAGCGCTTCTGCAAGGGATTTTCTG
This sequence comes from Umezakia ovalisporum Ak1311, assembly GCF_029891685.1. Classification (NCBI taxonomy): domain Bacteria; kingdom Bacillati; phylum Cyanobacteriota; class Cyanophyceae; order Nostocales; family Nodulariaceae; genus Umezakia; species Umezakia ovalisporum. The sequence continues at coordinate 60,282 of NZ_JANQDJ010000003.1, forward strand.
CCCGTTCACTTTCTACCTTCGCCCAAGACGTACCACCCGCACCAGCCACATCAATGGCTGTGACTCCAGCAGCTAAAAGTTTTTCTGCCATTCCAGGCGAAATGCCATTGCCCACCTCCTTCGCAATCACCGGCACTGTTAACTTATTGCATAAACTGTAAATCCTGTCAAGTAATCCTCGAAAGTTAGTATCACCATTAGGCTGAATACACTCTTGTAATGGGTTAATGTGTAAAATCAGGGCATCAGCCGCCAAAATATCAATAATCCTGAGACATTCGTCCAAACCATACTTATAATTAAGTTGTACAGCGCCCAAGTTGGCAAATAACAAAATGTCCGGCGCGTACTTACGCATAGCGAAGGTATGAGCTAGTTGGGGTTTTTCCACCGCCACACGCTGAGAACCAACACCCATAGCAAGTTTGTGGTGTTGAGCGACTTCAGCTAGACGCTGGTTAATCATTGCAGCTTGTTCTGTTCCTCCAGTCATGGAAGAAATTAACAGTGGTGCTGCTAGGTATTTACCCAGGAAAGTAGTGCTGATATCAATATCTTCGAGGTTTAGTTCCGGTAAGCAGCAGTGGTTAAAGCGATAACGTTCTAATCCATTGCTAATTTGCTCAAATTGAACATCTTGTTCTAAACAGATCCGGATGTGATCCGCTTTGCGTGACTGGGTTTGTTCTGAATTGTTGCTAGGGGCGTTCACTGGTAAATATAACTTGGAGCGGTTGTGATCAGTATTATTACAGCTATAGGAACTTAATGGTGTAATCCCATGAGAATCCCTCGGTCTTCACAGGCAAGACTCAATTAACTTCCTCCCTGCATTTCTTCAATTTTAAACATACTAATCAATACTCCTGCTAGAGGAATGGATAGAAAAATTCCTACTAAACCTGCTACTCTTGCCCCTATTAATAATGCAAAGAACATAAACACTGGATTCATATTAATTGATCCTTGCATAATGCGGGGCATCAATAAATTTTCTTCTACTTGCTGAAGGATAATACAAGCAATGATGACTTGCACACTGAACCAAATTCCCTGAGGTAAAACAATCAGAGCAACTAAGATAATCCCAATTGTAGCGCCAATCCCAGGAATTAAATCAAACACCCCGGCGATAGCTGCTAAAAATAAAGCATAAGGCAGCTCCAGAAGAATAAATACAACAAATACAGAAATACCAAAAAATAAAGATAACAACAAACGACCCCAGAAAAAACCTAAAAAGTTTTGCTTTACTGCTAAAGTCAGCTTTTCACGAACATTAGGAGCAAAACCTTTGACAACAAAATCCCAAACTTTTTTACCATCGAGCAACATAAAAAAAGCCACAACTGCAATCAAAATTAAATCAACCAAATTACTTAATAAAACTTGAAATATTAGCCATCCCGTACCAATCCCTGATAAAATTTGATTACGTAACTCCTCTTGAATTAATTGAAAATTGACCTTCAAATTAAATTTAATCAGAATATTTTGTAGTGTGTTTAATAAAGAAATAACATAATCAACAAATTGAGGCGCTTGTTCAAGTAATTGTTGAAATTGAGATAATATAGCAAAACCCAGAGTTGCCATTAATCCGCCCAAAACCAGCAGACTGGATAAAAAAACTATAATAACTGCAATACCATGTGGTAAAAAACGTTCACACCACTTCACTGGATAACTCAGCAAAAATGCCAAAATTGCAGCAAATATAAAAATAACAATCACAGTGGAAAAATAAGCGAAAACTTGCACAATTGCCCAACCCAGAGCTAAAAGTAATACATAGCGAATTAGCCTTATATTATTCAGTTTTTCCCAAAACCTTTTGATCCTTGGCTCATTCATATTTTAAATAAAATAGATAAAGTCCATATTATATCGACCTCTCATAACCCTCCATCCCTGCTCAGGATAATTTTTTTAGTTAATTGAAAATAATTTTATTATTTTGCCTTAATTCAGAATGTGAAACCTCGTCAGTTACCGAAGATACAAAGTTTTGCCCTAGCTAGAGAATATTTTGACACCACCCACAGCTAGAAGCCGGAGGATTGTTGCTTCAAAAGGATTCCAAATCCTCATTTGTAAAGCCAGGGGCTTTGGCTCGTTTTACGGTAAAAAATCAAATCAATGCTAACTCATCTGCGAGATAGTAAATAAAAATACTTATATTATGTTTGAGTATGCTATAAGAATATGACTTGTTTACATCATGATCAGATTTTTTTCATGACTTCCAACCCAGCACTGTCTACAGCCATAGCCCATCATATTGCTACCAGTCCCCAAGGGCGAATTACTTTTGCTGAGTATATGGATATGGCTTTATATCACCCCGAACATGGTTACTATTCCAGTCATGCTGTGAAAATTGGATTTCAAGACAGTGATTTTTTTACCTCTGCGAATCTGAGTACTGACTTTGGCGAGTTACTGGCGGAACAATTTTTGCAGATGTGGAACATTTTAGCTCGTCCTGTCCCTTTTTGTTTAGTAGAAATGGGAGCAGGTCAAGGATTACTGGCTATGCACATCCTCAATTACTATCGGCTACACCACCCAGATTTTTTGGCAGCCATAGAGTATATAATTGTAGAGAAGTCCCCAGCATTTCAGCAAGAACAGCAACAACGCTTGCAAAGTTTTTCTGTACGTTGGTGCAACTTAACAGATATCGTCACAGACTCCGTTACCGGCTGCTTTTTTTCTAATGAATTGGTGGATGCTTTCCCAGTACATCAGTTTATTTTAGAAGCCGGGCAAATGCGGGAAGTTTATGTGACAACACGAGGAGATGAGTCTGAAAATTTATTTGTGGAAGTTACTGGAGAACTTTCCACACCCGAACTGCGAAAATACTTCGATTTAGTGGGAATTGATTTGTCTACTCGTAGTTATGAAGATGGCTATCGCAGCGAAATTAATTTAGCTGTTAGTGATTGGTTAAGTGTTGTAGCAGACCGCTTGCATCGGGGGTATGTGCTAACAATTGATTATGGCTACCCTGCCCATAGTTATTATCACCCCAGGCGATGGCAAGGAACTCTGCAATGTTACCACAAGCATCGCTACCACAGCAATCCGTACATCAACATTGGTAGGCAAGATATTACAGCCCATGTTGATTTTACAGCTTTGGAGCAATGGGGCGATCGCTTTGGTTTAGAGAAAATAGGGTTTATCCAGCAAGGCTTATTTTTAATGGCTTTGGGTCTAGGGGATTGGGCCGAGCGCACTGCCCTAGGCAATGGCATTGCTGGCATTTCTCGGCAACACACAGACATCTCAGAATTGCTGCAACGGCGACGAGCGTTACACCAGCTCATAGACCCTACAGAGTTAGGTGGGTTTGGAGTTTTAGTTCAAAGCAAAGGACTACACCAGAGGGAAATAGCTCAACCACTCAGGGGACTAACTCTACCAGAGTAAAGTTGAGAAAAGTTAAAACTCTCTTTAAAACACTTAGCTTACCCTGATATAGATTAGCATGACATTGAGCAAATAATTACTAATTTGTAATTCGTATTCACTACTGTGCTAACTCACACAAGAGGAAAGTATTAACTATGACAGCTAATGAAATTTTATTATTAGTAACATTACTCACCCCCGGTATCTTACTATCGGTGATAATTTTGGTCACCTTTGCGGCTGGGGGGTAATTTTTACTTAATCATCGGTGAACAGTTATTGCTGGACAGTGATAACTGTTCGACAAGCGTACAATTAAACAATGGAAACGCGATATCTACGACTGGCTACACCTAAGCTGTACCAAAGGAACGTAAAAAATGAAGGTGGCATTTCTGGGAACTGGACTCATGGGATTACCGATGGCTCAACGGTTGTTAACAGCTAATATCGAGCTAGTGGCCTACAACCGCACCCCAGAAAAATTAGCCCCACTACAGGCAGCTGGTGCGGAAATTGCCAAACATCCCCGCCAAGCAATTCGTGCTGGTGATTGCATTATTCTCATGCTGACTAATGCCGCAGCGATTTATCATGTTTTGCTTTCGGATACTTCTTGGCGCACTCTAGAAGGGCGCACTGTAATTCAAATGGGAACCATTACCTCCACAGAAAGCCAAGAAATTAGAGATGCCGTAATTGGTGGCGGTGGCGAGTATATAGAAGCTCCAGTATTAGGTAGTATTCCAGAAGCAAAAGCTGGCAAACTGATTGTTATGGTAGGGGCTGAACCTGAACAATATCAACGCCATTTAAAGTTACTGCAAAACTTTGGTGCAGAACCTTTACTGATAGGACCAGTGGGTTCGGCGGCTGGGGTAAAGTTGGCACTAAATCAACTTATTGCTTCCCTGACAACTAGCTTTGCTCTTAGCCTGGCTTTTATTGAGCGTCAAGGTATTGACATAGATGTGTTTATGCAAATCCTCCGCCAAAGTTCACTTTATGCCCCTACCTTCGACAAAAAGCTGAAACGAATGTTGGATGCCAATTATAGCAGCCCTAATTTTCCCACAAAACACTTACTCAAAGATACAGATTTGTTCATATCAGAGGCAAAATCACTGGGTTTGGATCTCGGTAGTATTGAAGCTGTGCGCCAAATTCTGCAAATGGCTATGAAAATGTCATTTGCTAATGATGACTACTCATCAATATTTTCTGCCATTAGCCAATGGGGAGAAGCAAGTGGGGAGTAAAGGGTTAGTCATTATTGAGCGACAATCCTTCCTCCCCGCCAACCTAGACTAAAACCACAGCGATCGCTCCTCCTAATGCCGAAAATACAGCTGAAACAAATGCTGTGGCAAACAACCACCAAGAAGCTGTGGCAGCTGCTTTGCGAGTTTCTTCTGCTTGCCGTTGTGCCTGGTGTTTGACCTCTTCTAAACGGCGTTGTGTTTCCTGTTGTAGGCGTTCTGCACGTTGTAATACTGTGTTGCGTGCTCGCTCAATTTGGTCAATCACTCGGTTGACATCTGCTCCAGAAATGTCCTCACGAGAACTCATAATCGCCACAAGAGTGTCGCGGTCAAAAGCAGACAGACGCTCGCGTAACGCTTCAAAGCCCGCCTGTGGATCTTCAAATAATGTGCGAATATCCCGCTTGATGCCATCATAGTTGAGTTCGGGGCGCTCCAAAGAGTTGAGATAGTTACGGATACGGGCAAAAATCCCTTCTATGACATCTTGAATTCGCCGTTGGATACCCTGTACTTGTTCTACAAATTGGTCACGAACCGACATGATATTATCCGCAATCATGGCTGCCTCTTCATCAGTCATATCTTCGCGAATTTTCAGCAAAGCAATCACTGTGGAACGGTCAAAATGTGCCAGGCGCTCCCCTAAACTTTCCATCCCCACCCGTGGATCATGCAACAATAATTGCAAATCCCGTTTTATACCTTCTGGATTCAGTTCTTCTTTACCAGTTTGTCGTAAATACTCTTCTAAATAAGCTTGGAATGTTGCCACTCTTTCCTGTGTGCGTGTAGCTAAACGACGAGGAGCACGGACAATATTACGAATCGAAGTTTGTATAGCATCAATAACTTCATTGACCTGCTCTTCAGTCAAATCTCGTCGTTGACTGAGTAATTTCACTAAGGTATCTCGGTCTACCTGAGACAAGCGACGGCGCAATGCTACAACACCCTCTCTTGGTTGTTGAAATAATCTGTTTAAATCCCGTTGAATGCCTTCAGGATTCAATTCTTCCTTGCCAGTATTGCGTAAGTAATCAGCGATGGTGGCGGTTACAGAGTCGTATTGTTCCTTAACGGTTTCTGTCAAAGCTTGAGGTGTATGGCGGATATTATGCCAAGATTCTTCCACAGCATCAATAATTTCATTAACTTGTTCTTCACTCAAATCTCGGCGTTGACTGAGTAATTTCACTAAGGTATCACGGTCAAAGCGAGCTAATCTAGCCCTGATGGCGATAATTCCCGATTGTGGATCTTCCAGCAACTTCTGCAGATCAGCGCGAATAGCATCAGGGTTTAACTCGCCCTTTCCTGTATTCCGCAAATATGATTCAATATTCAACCATAAGGTTTCTGCTTGATACTTGGCTTGCCCTGCTATTCCTTGAGATTCTATCAGGACGAGATCGCGCTGGTGTTCTAACTCGTTGAGAATTGGCTCTAGTTCTTCTGCTTCAATATCATTCCGTGCTAGCAATATCTCCCGCATTTCTTGGCGGTCAAATTGTGATAATCGCAGCGACAGAGTTTCATAATCTGCTTCTGGGTCTTCTAATAATAGCTTAAAGTTCTGCTCAATTCTTTCTGGAGTCAATTCTGCTTTATTGATCACAAGTAGATAACTTTCTACTCGGCGTTGTAAGTCTTGGGCAATTTCTCTTTCTTCCGAAGCAGTGACCAAAACTAATACCTCTTGCCGTACAGCTTCTAACTGGTCAGCAATGCGCTGGATTTGTCGTTGGGTCAGTAGTCCCCGTTGTTGCAGGGTATTCACGAAATCCTGACGAGAAACTCCCTCGATCTCTCTCCTGACTATACCAGGGTCTGCCGTTTGGTCATAGATAACATTACGAAATTCTGCGGCAATTCTTTCTGGACTCAATTGCCAAGCATAGGTATTGAGTAGGTAGTTTTCCACATCAGCCCGAATGGGGCTATAGGGTGCTGATGGTATTGGTAAACCCAGTTGATCAGCTTGTTCAATAGCTTTGTCTTTAGCCGTGATCAGCGATCGCCAAATCTTTTCTACATCAATATCAGATAAATCCGTCCTTCCCAAGGCAATTCCAGTCAGCGTGGTGATGACCTGTTGTAAAGTCTGTTGCATCACACCTGGTTGTTCTGGTGTTGCTACTCCTTTCTTAGAAGTGGGCATTTGTGCAATTAACCGATCCAATTTAGCATTGAGTTCATCTGTCTTCACTTGTCCTGGTGCAAGTGACTTGAGATGGTTGACTAACTCACCTAAATTTTCTGTTAAGGGTTGTTCCTGGCTAACTACCTGCTGCCAAACGTTGTATAGTATATCCGTTATCCGCTTTACCTCTCGTGGAGAAAGGTCGGTGCGACTGCTGACCAAATCCATAAACTTTTGGCGGTCAATATTGCCTAGGTCTGGACTAGTCGCAATGGCTTGTAATTGCGGATCTTTGAGTAAATTTTCAACATCCCTACCCACGTTGGATAAATCTAATTCTGGGGGACGTACCTGTTCTAAGTAATCTTCTATCTTTTCCCGAATACTAGTAAGGTCAACCCCATGGACTAATTCCCTACGCACTGCTGAAGCCGCAGCCTCAGCAGTTGCTACTACCTGCTGATTGACAGATCTAGCACCTAATGCAGCCGTAGCAGTTCCTATAATCGCCTGAAAACCAGAAGTAGCGGAATTCACCACCGAACCCACCACTGAACCCACGGTAGTCGAACTCACCCACACCAAAAGCAAAAAGTACGCACCCCAAATGACTAATCCCAGAATTGCACCCAACCTGGGATCTAAAACCAATAGACTTAACTTCACAGCCAAGAAGCAAGCAATTAATAAAGCAACCGTAACAGTAACTAATGTCCACAACCCCAGGGCTGTACCAATTTTGCGAATCGTACCACCGAAATTTCCCACTTCCCCAACAACTGCATTAGAGTCCGATGGACGACCCAAGTAGGAAATACCAGCCGCAACTGAGAGGTTAGTTAAAACTAATTGGAAAGCAAAAGCTAAAATCACACCGGAGATTAAAGCCACAAAAAAGCGCGGACCAGAATTGATAACTGATGCTTGCGCTGGCGTAATACTTGTGGGAACCACTGGAACCTGTGCCACCCACAATAGTGGCTTGTAAATTTCCAGGATGTTTTCCGTACATTGAAACATTATATTTCCTTCTTCTAAGTTTAGATTTGGGGAGAATGAGGAATTTCATCCGTAGCAAGTCAACATCTACATCTATTTATTCCTGTATCTATGGCAATACCAAATTTTTGCTCACTTTCAGAATCATGTAATTTAGCCATTTTACATATCCTTCTAAAGTTGGAAATTTATCTCTAACGCTAGAGATAAATTTAAGTTTTTAACGGTAAAATCTTTACTGAAATTATTCTTTATTACGTCAGTTAAAATCTAATTAATTATTAGGTTATATGTTGGTTTTACACCGATAAATGCAAGATTTTTATTCTCAATTACAAGTGTTAATTTACATGTATAATTAAAAGTCTTATCACCCCCTTAAGGTGGATTTGAACCTACATATAAGTTGATAATAATCCTCCACGAGAGGTGTGTGTAGTTTGTACCTACAGATGGAAAGCAAATTACTGATAAATAGGTAAATTTAAGTTAAGCAATAAATGAGTTTGGACAAAAAAAATGGAAACTCGAGAAACTCGTCCTTCCACGGATTTACCGCCAGTTGCACTGGAATACAACGGCAGAGACCGTAATGCATTTCTGTTTGGCTGGACTCCTCAAGCGGAAATCTGGAACGGTCGGTTTGCAATGATTGGCTTTCTCGCCTACTTACTTTGGGATTTAGCTGGATATAGTGTCCTCCGCGACGTGCTACATCTCATTAGTTATTAATCTCATTGCCTATTAAAGAGAAAAAATTGAAGAATTAGTTTGATTTTGGAGTAAAAAAATGGAAACTAGAGAAACTCGTCCTTCCACAGATTTACCACCAGTTGCTAGAGCTTATAACGGTGTGGATCGTAATGCTTTTATTTTTGGTTGGAACCCTCAAGCTGAATTATGGAATGGTCGGCTGGCAATGATTGGCTTTCTTGCCTACTTACTTTGGGACTTAGCAGGATATAGTGTCCTCCGCGACCTACTCCACATTATTAGATATTAGAGTCTTAAAAATAACACGAGGAGCTAAACAGAAACGACAATTATCACTTAAAAACTGATAGTTATGGGAATTTTGGGTCTAAACCCCTTTCCTAGCACGACTATTTGCCCATAGTTGACTGCAATAGCAGCAAGTCGCCATGGGGCATTGATAGACTTTAGTCCGACAGAAACTGACTGTAACAACATTTGAGTATCCAGTAGCAATTTACTGTGTATTGTGAAGGAATCCTCGCTCCTGGAACACCAGAAACTGTGTCAATAAATCCTCAATGAATACAAATTTGAAAAGGCGGAACCGAAAACGGTAACCGCCTTTTGAATAGGTTGAGATAGTGTTGATAACCCAATATAGTGCTTTAAGCCCTACACCAAACTCACTGCGGCGAGGTAGTCCCTAAATTCTATTTATGGGGGTTGGCCCCAGGCGAATTCATTCGCTGTCAAGTTCCTTTTTGGTTTTGAATATACATCTTAACTACATCTAGCAGCGCGTCCTAATGAAGGAGAGACAAAATAAGAATTCGTCCACAGGCGCTTTAGCAGATCCAAGAGTATGATATTGACCAGAAATTGCTATGCTATTAAGTAGCAGCCAAAAATCGCTATTTTGCCAAACATGCCCGCGCTTACTAACAACTCCACAATCACAGCCTTCCCCTTGACAGCTGTAGTCGGTCAAGAAGCAATTAAATTAGCCTTGGTGTTAGCAGCAGTCGATCCTGGCTTGGGAGGAGTGGCGATCGCCGGCCGTCGCGGTACGGCAAAATCAGTAATGGCTCGTGCTATCCATGCCTTACTACCACCCATCGAAGTGGTTAAAGGCTCCATTGGTAACTGCGACCCCAACCGCCCGGAAGATTGGAATGATTATCTGTTAGCAGAGTATGCAGATCAAGATATTCAAGAAGTCCCCACGGAAATTATTCCAGCACCCTTTGTACAGATCCCCTTAGGAGTAACAGAAGATAGGTTGCTGGGTTCTGTGGATGTAGAAAAGTCAGTCAAGGAAGGCGATACTATTTTTCAGCCTGGGTTACTCGCCACAGCAAACCGAGGCGTGCTGTATGTGGATGAACTGAATTTATTAGATGACCAAATATCAAATCAGCTACTAACAGTATTATCTGACGGACGCAACCAAATAGAGCGCGAAGGCATCAGTTTTCAGCATCCTTGCAAATCTCTATTTATCGCTACCTACAATCCAGAAGAAGGAGCATTGCGAGAGCATTTACTCGATAGAATCGCCATTGCTCTTTCTGCTGATGGTGTACTAGGCTTAGATCAAAGAGTGGCAGCTGTGGAGCAAGCCATCGCCTATGCTCAATCTCCCCAAGAATTTCTTCAACAATACCAAGAAGACTTAGACGGGCTGAAAACTCAAATCATTCTGGCGCGGGAATGGTTGAAAGAAGTCACCATCACTCAAGAACAAATTAACTATCTAGTTAACGAAGCTATTCGCGGTGGAGTCCAAGGACATCGCGCCGAATTATTCGCTCTCCGAGTAGCTAAAGCTGCGGCTGCTTTAGAAGGACGCGCAACAGTCAACGCTGAAGATTTGCGTAGGGCTGTGGAATTGGTAATTGTACCACGTTCCACAATCGTGCAAACTCCACCACCAGATCAACCACCACCACCACCACCACAGAATCAAGAAGAACTAGAAGACCAAGAAGATCAAGACCAAGAAGATCAAGACCAAGAAGACCAAGACCAAGAAGACCAAGAACAACAACCACCGGACATCCCAGAGGAGTTTATTTTTGATCCAGAAGGGGTAATTCTTGATGACAGCGTACTTTACTTTGCCCAAATGGCAAAGCGACAAGGCAAATCTGGTAGTCGCAGCATCATCTTTTCTGACGACCGGGGACGCTACATCAAGCCTATGTTACCCAAAGGCAAAGTACGACGCATAGCGGTAGATGCCACTCTCAGATCTGCTGCTCCCTATCAAAAAGCCAGACGAGAAAGACACCCAGATAAAAAAGTTATTGTTGAATCAGGCGATATCCGTTCCAAACGGTTGATACGCAAAGCCGGAGCATTAGTAGTATTTGTGGTAGATGCTTCTGGTTCCATGGCTCTGAACCGCATGCAGTCAGCTAAAGGTGCCGTTATGCAACTTTTGACGGAAGCCTATCAAAACCGTGACCAAATAGCTTTAATTCCCTTCCGAGGAGAACAAGCAGAAGTATTATTACCTCCCACACGTTCCATCGCCTTAGCACGTAACCGTCTAGAAAGACTACCTTGTGGCGGTGGTTCACCTCTAGCACATGGTTTAACTCAAGCAGTACGTATAGGTGTAAATGCCCAAATGAGTGGAGATATTGGGCAAGTTGTCATAGTCGCTATCACCGATGGGCGCGGTAACATTCCCCTAGCCCGTTCTTTAGGTGAACCCTTAGAACCAGGAGAAAAACCAGACATCAAAGCAGAATTGTTAGAAATTGCTGCCAGAATTCGCGCCTTGGGGATGCAACTGTTGGTAATCGATACCGAAAGTAAATTTGTGTCTACTGGTTTTGCTAAAGAATTATCGCAAACAGCCGCAGGCAATTATTATCATTTGCCCAAAGCCAGCGATAAAACCATTGCCGCCATGACTAAAGGTGCGATCGCTGATTTAAAAACACGGGCATTGCAGAAGTAGAACAATCTTGCTCTCTGCTCCGTATCCTCCTGACCAAACCCTAATCAAAAGGGGCTGGACGTAAGCGATTGCCTCCGGCACTGCGATCGGCGCCATCACGAAGCTTCTTTAGGGGCATTCCATCGGGTGCTGTCATAATGTCTTTGTTCTTCAATATATTTTTTAACAATAGCCCAAGCCTGGTTGAGCAAGAAGTTTTGACGGTGAATGTAGAATCCCCTCGCCTAAAGCCAGGGGAGTGTCAACTAAGCAACAGACTTAATACGTTGATCACTGTGATGAAAAAAAATTTAGCTAATCACTAAAATTCTCGAAACCAAGGCTACATAGTGTTTTCACAACATTGGTTAATTTCATAGCAATTTATGTCCGATCAACTCGCTTATTGAGAAATTTTAGTTAATTGGCGTGATCAAAACCATTACTTTTGGTCATAAATGTCATAGAGTCATGACTTTATTCTCAACAACGCAAAAGCAAAAAAATTCACATCACAATACGTCAATTAACACCTAAATGATTTTCGACAACTCGGAGGTAATCAGAAAACATGGACGTTACCATACGTGTAAGCGAAAAGTTGGGACATTAATAATGTCTCAACTTACGGGAGTTAAATAGCAAGAGTTTACCAACGTCAAAATTCATTGCACTAAAGGAGTAAAAATCGATGATACACATCGAAAATCATGAATTGTTGCGCGAACTGACTGCTGAGGTTGCTGCTTACATTAGCGGTGGTCAAGAAAACCAACAAAACGAAGAAGAAAAAGAGAAGTTTAACCAAGAAAAGTATGTACAAGCCTTGGGAACTGCTTATCTTAGCCCACCTGGTATGGGTGAAATAACAGATGATGAAGCATTACTAGCCCAATATATAGGCTGGAGTGAAGTAATAGACTAGTATTGTCAATTTAGCTCCTTTTATGCACGCATTTCCCGGAATAAGTTAGGGATAACTCATCACAAATCAGGCTTTTAATCAAATACGTGTGGAATAAGTACCAACTCAGAAACCCGGTTTTTCAAACAATCGGGTTTCTCCCATGTAATATTAGTGAATTTTTGAAATTTGAGCACTTACAGCACCTTGCACCGAATCTGAAGTACAGATATGAATGATAAAACTTTTGTGGGGTGGGTATCTTGCCATTGGTGTCAAGTTAAGAAAAATAGATTTATGTCAAGAGTGGGAAGCTAAATGGTAAAAGTCAACACAGGGGGGTTGAAAAAGCCATGGGTAAACCACGGAAAAAACAAGGTAATCCATATTTTCGCCATGGAGTCAGCGTACCTGCTCCAGCTAGTGAAGAGATAGAATTGCCCCTGTTTGAATTAATTAACCCAGGTATACTTGCTAACCTTAAAGGGGTAAAAGACAAAGAACGCAGCTTGCGTTCACGAGTACTGACTCTGCCGGTAATGGCAGCAATAATATTGAGTCTCCCATATCTAAAAGTACAACAGTTAACAGATGTATTGCGCTGCCTAGAAATAGGTAGCACAGAGATTTCCTACCATCTGGATTGGGGATGCCTCAACACTGGAAGCCATGAAAAAACATTTCGGACAATTGCAAGAAAAAAACAGGTTCAGTGTTGGCAGGAAAAATGCTGATGGTAGTGGAAGCTTTCGCTCACACTCCTGTAGCAGCTTGGTATGATGCTGATGGCAAAATCAATGAGACTCGTTGGTGGCAAGGACTGTTAGAACCTTTACCTCATGGTGGTTTACTCGTAGTAGACATGGGATTTTATGGTTTTGAGTGGTTTGATTCTCTCACTGCTCCCGGCAAGTACGTACTCACACGGCAAAAGGAAAAGGTGAGATATCGGGTTACAGGTGTACTTTCTCAAGGTTCTCATTACAAAGGCGAAATTATTCACATGGCATTGCATCATACTCACCCATGTTGCTATCCCATGGGACCAGTGTCAGTATTGTGGGGTCAGATTTGGTATTATTATTTGACTAACGTTCTTGACCCACAACAACTTTCACCAGAGGAAGTTTTTGATTTATACCGCCCACGTTGGCGGATTGAGGAGGCATTTTTATTGACTAAGGGTTTGTTGGGTTTGTTCTATCTCTGGGTTGGTGGGACTAATGGTGTACAGATGCAAATATATGCTACCTGGATTTTCTACGCTGTCCTCAATGACTTGTGTGCTGATGTAGCGTTCGCTTTACAAAGACCTTTAGAACGCATTTCTGTGGAAATGGTGTTTCGCAGTTTATATTTTTCCACCGCGCACTTTTATTTGCTCCTGATTTACAACTTATTCCTTGGCTTGTGGAACATCATCGTTCTATGGGCTTAGTCAAGGCCGTCCGTCAACCCCACCGACGAAGGGCTGCTCCCTCTCTTGATATCTGGGCTGATGCCTTAACTTGACACCAATGGCAGGAAACCTACTGTTGTACCTACTCAGATGAAATGTGCTGTAATTCTTACACTCATTCCCTGGCAGTTTAAAGTTTTCCAATGCCCTATGGTGACTTGCTGCTATAAGTATAAGGAAATACCCATATTTAACAGAGTATTCCCGCATTTATACTAGAGCCAAAACCTCGATCATTAGTCATTAGTCCTTGTTGAGATTTTTGACTTTTTACTCAACATTCAGGATGTTGCAATCTTTAAAACCATGTTGCCAATGCCTGTGGCTGTAAATGGCTAACCAAATCGTGAATGCCCTTTGGCAAACATCGCGTTACGTCAATCGTGCTTCATCCACAGCAACCACGGTTTTTTGTGGCAAAAGAAAAAGTTGCGATTTTATACTACAATATGTTGTATTAATTGATTGGATTTAGTAAACATTATGGAAGCATTAGAACTCAAACGCGAAATTGAAATATTGTCCGGTCGTCTGGGTAAAGCCCAGGACTATCTTTGACATACCTGCACTTACTGCCAAAATTCAAGATTTAGAACAAATAGCAGCACAGTCAGAATTTTGGAACGACCAAACCCAGGCACAAAAAACCCTGCAAGAACTTAACGACCTCAAAGCCCAGCTACAGCGATATGACCAATGGCGTTCTGGCTTGGAAGATACCAAAGCAGTTATTGAGCTATTAGAGTTAGAAAGCGACAAAGCTTTATTACAAGAGGCAGAATCTACAGTTAATCGGCTTCATCGTGAACTGGATCAGTGGGAATTACAACAGTTACTTTCTGGCCCCTATGATGCGGAAGGAGCAGTAGTCACAATTAATGCTGGTGCTGGTGGTACAGATGCTCAAGACTGGGCTTTTATGCTGATGCGGATGTATACCCGTTGGGCAGAAAACCACGCCTATAAAGTTCATTTAACCGAAGAATCAGAAGGTGATGAAGCTGGGATTAAATCAGCAACCCTAGAAATTACTGGTCGCTACGCTTATGGTTACCTGCGCTCGGAAACAGGTACACATCGATTGGTACGCATTTCACCTTTTAATGCCAACGGTAAGCGCCAAACCAGTTTTGCTGGGGTTGAAATCATGCCACAGTTAGATCACACCGTACAACTAGAAATTCCTGAAAAAGATTTAGAAATTACTACATCCAGGGCTGGTGGTAAAGGTGGGCAAAATGTCAATAAAGTAGAAACAGCAGTGCGAATTGTTCACCTCCCCACAGGCATTGCTGTACGCTGTACAGAAGAACGTTCTCAGTTACAAAATAAAGAAAAAGCCCTTGCTCGTCTTAAAGCTAAACTGCTTATCATTGCCAGAGAGCAACGGGCTCAAGAAGTTGCCGAAATTAGAGGTGATATGGTGGAGGCTTCTTGGGGCAATCAAATTCGTAACTATGTGTTTCACCCTTACCAAATGGTCAAGGATTTGCGTACTAATGTTGAAACAACAGCCATTGATGATGTCATGGATGGTGACCTTGATTTGTTTATTCAAGCTTATCTGCGGCAAGAAAACCAGCTATTAGAAAGCACTCCTGTGTAAATACAAAGTGCTGAGTGCTAAGAAAGAGTACGAAAACTTTTTCCTGAACTACGTAGTTATATTTTTACTCTTTACTTAGCACGAGATAACCTCCTGCTACCTTAATAGCCTCCAGGAATTCTGTGTAGAGATGAGATTAATCGCTTCTCT
This sequence comes from Umezakia ovalisporum Ak1311, assembly GCF_029891685.1. Lineage (NCBI taxonomy): Bacteria > Bacillati > Cyanobacteriota > Cyanophyceae > Nostocales > Nodulariaceae > Umezakia > Umezakia ovalisporum. The sequence continues at coordinate 75,868 of NZ_JANQDJ010000003.1, forward strand.
ACTCAGGAATTTTGCCATTTTCATGCACCAAATCGGGAAGATAGCAGTAGCACTCTCAATAAACTGTTACATTTATAAATACAACAGTTTTATAATCAAATTTTTATGAGCAACTCGCCAACGGAACCCAAACCTAGCTATGTGAAACTGGCCATGCGTAACATGGTGCGCAAGGGAGGTACTTCCTTGAAACATTTTGCCCTCACCACTATAGGTCTTTTAGCTGTTTTCGTCGGTCTTGCTTATCTAACTCGCTAACAATAAACTAAAATTGCAAGTTTTGAGGAGAATTTAAAACTGGTGCAAGTCGAACTAGATGTCCAGGATTTGTTCTATGAATCGTCTCCAAAACCAGCTATGGATTTTGGAGTTCACGATACTCCAATTAGTCCAGAAACTTGGCAAGAATGGTTTCATCGCTGGTTAGAAAGTCTACAGCCTCATCTCCCGCCAGCGCCAAGTTATGAAATAACGTTACGTTTGACAAATGACGCAGAAATTCAATCATTGAATGCTCAATATCGCCTTCAAGACAAACCCACAGATGTTTTGTCTTTTGCAGCATTAGAAGTAGATTGTCCCCAAAGTCCGGAAACCCTAGCTGCTCCTTTGTATCTAGGTGATATCGTAATTTCGATTAACACTGCTCAACTTCAAGCCCAACAGCAGGAGCATAGTTTGCGAACCGAGTTAGCTTGGTTAGCAGCTCATGGACTACTGCATCTGTTGGGTTGGGATCATCCGGACGAAGAACAATTGATGGAAATTCTACAGCAACAAGTTCAATTACTGAAAATAATCGGTATTGATATTGACATCCAATATTAAGGCTTCTTTCTGTCTGTCAATGCTTATAATACCTCTGTAGAAAATTACCTCGATTTTGATTTCATCATAAAAAATTGTAAACCCAGTGAATTTTTTCTCTAGTTACTTTAATTATTCTGTTTTTAGATTTATGTCCCAACAAGTCTCTCCTCCACCAACTTCAAACTCCCTACCAACTCTCATCACAAAAGAGCGGGAACTATCTTGGCAAATTGCTTCTAATTTATTCATTAGCTTTAAATATGCCTGGGCTGGAATCAGCTACAGTTTTCACACTCAACGTAACTTTCGCATCCACGTAAGTGTCTGTGCCCTAGCTATGGCCTTAAGCATTTTCTTGCATCTGCAAGCAGTAGAAATTGCCCTTATCAGTATCACAAGTGGCTTAGTATTAGCATTAGAGTTGCTGAATACAGCAATCGAGTCTGTTGTAGACTTAACAGTAAAGCATAGTTACCATGATCTGGCTAAAATTGCTAAAGACTGCGCTGCAGGTGCTGTGCTTGTCTCTGCTTTTGCGGCTGTACTAGTTGCAGGTACACTATTGATGCCACCCTTGACAATTCTAATTATTTCACAATTCTAGGTTTACTTGTTATCTCACCCTGATAATATTTGAAAGGTGAACATACTTTGTAGATTTATTCTTGATTTCACCTTCGGGCAAGACATCAAATCATACTTCTAGTAATTTTTGACAACTAATGACTACAGATTGTGTTGGTCATAGAAACCAGGAGTTATAGGCTTTGATTATAGTCATCGATAATTATGATAGTTTTACATATAACTTGGTGCAGTATTTGGGAGAACTAGCCGCGGAGTTCCCTGTAGCATCAGATATTAAAGTTTTTCGTAACGACCAAATAACAGTAGAGGAAATTCGGGCGTTAAATCCCGATCTTGCAGTCATCTCTCCTGGGCCTGGTCGCCCAGAAAATGCCGGTATTTCCCAAGATGTAATTAAATACCTAGGACAGAATTTACCAATTTTGGGTGTCTGTTTGGGGCATCAAAGCATTGGTCACGTGTTTGGTGGTAAAATTGTATCGGCTACGGATTTGATGCATGGTAAAACCTCTCAGGTGTCTCACACTGGAGTAGGTGTTTTCCGTGGATTAGAAAGTCCAATGGTTGCCACCAGATATCATAGTCTAGTGATTGACCGTGACACATGCCCAGAAGTATTAGAAATCACAGCTTGGGTTGAAGATGGCACTATTATGGGGGTGCGACACCGGAACTATCCTCACATTCAGGGCGTCCAGTTTCATCCAGAAAGCGTTCTCACATCTTCAGGAAAGCAGTTATTACGAAACTTTCTGGAACAACACATCTAAGAGAGTAATTGATGAAACGACGACAGTTGATAGGCTACGCTGGGGCGGGGTTAATCACGGATATAGTTACTAATTTCGCTTCCCATCTGAAAGCTGAAGCGCAATCTAGCAGTTTATCGGTTCAGTGGTTGGGTCATACTTGCTTTCTATTCACCGGTGGGGGGATAAAAATTCTTGTCAATCCATTTCAAACGATTGGTTGTACAGCTGGTTATCGTTCACCAAAAGTAGCAGCAGATTTAGTTCTAATTAGCAGTCAACTGCTAGATGAAGGTGCAGTAGATGGACTACCAGGAAAACCCAAGATAGTATATGCACCAGGTGCTTATGAATTTCAAGATATTAAGTTACAAGGAATTGCCATAGACCATGATCGCAAAGGTGGTAGGCAATTTGGTATTAATACTGCTTGGCGTTGGCAGCAAGGAGGAGTTAACATCCTACACTTAGGAGGAGCCGCTGCACCTATTTCCACTGAGCAAAAAATCCTCATGGGTCGTCCCGATGTAGCGTTGATTCCAGTCGGAGGTAGTGCTAAAGCCTATAATGCCCAAGAAGCGAAGCAGGTGGCTGAAGTGTTAAATCCTAAATTGATTATTCCCACTCACTACCGTACACAAGCCGCTGATGCTGCTGTGTGTAACATTTCGCCAGTGGATGAATTTTTAACTTTAATGCAGGGGCTAAAAGTAAGTCGTAGTAGTAGTGATAGTATCATTATTAACTCCCGTAATTTACCCAAAAATAGTGAAATTCAGCTTTTTAGCTACAAGTTTTAATCAAAAAAAACTTTGAACCCAATTTATAAAATAGATGAGTGAGTTCAAAGTTATCATCATATCAAGGAAACAAACTGGCGCTAAATGAGTTTTAGGGAGTTAACCATTCTGAACTGAGCCTATTTTCTTCGGCTACATAAGACTCGGTTGCTGTTGTACCATTCATAGACCAAATTCTATCTATCCCCGATTGTCCATCACGCCAGTAGATGTCAGTTTTACCATCAGCATTAAAGTCACCAAATGATGGAATTAAAGCAGAATCATTGCTAGGTAGAAAAGCTTCAGTACTTACTGTTGTGCCATTCATTAACCAAGCAGTATTTTCACCAGTTACCCGATTTTGCCAGAAGATATCAGTCTGGCCATCGCCATTGAAGTCACCAATAGAAGATGTCCAAGATGAGTCTAATGTTGCTAACGCACCTTCAGTGACAAAAATACCATTCATTGTCCAAACTTTGTTCTCACCTGTTTCGCTGTTGCGCCACAAAATATCAGTCCTGAAATCACCGTTGAAATCACCTAAGGTAAAGTTCCAGGATGGGTCTTGGGATTGCAGACCAAATTCGGTTTTGTTATTACCATCCATAAACCAAACTTTGTTTTCACCTGTTTCGCTGTCGCGCCAGAAAATATCACTCTTGCCATTACCGTCAAAATCTACAATGGTGGGAGCAAATGATGTATTTGTGGTTTCTACAACTGCTGCATCAACAACTGTCATACCATCCATTGTCCAAATTGCATTTTGCCCTGTTTGAGGATTGTTCCAAAAAATATCGGTTTTGCGATCGCCATTAAAATCGCCGATTCTAGCCTTCCAATTGGGGTCAACTGTTTCCAGTGCAATTGTATTGGCAACTCTTGTCCCGTCCATCAGCACAATGCGATTTTCCCCTGTTAGCTGATTACGCAATAAAAAGTCAGTCTTGCCATCAGCGTTGAAATCCCCTATTTCGTAGGACGTAGATGATAAGTCATATCGACCCAAAGAAGATTCTTGCATGATGCTGGCCCCATCCATGAGCCGCACGATGATTTCACCTGTTTGAGAATTTAGCCAAAGTTTATCTGTTTTACCATCACCATTGAAATCAGGTACAATCGCCGCACTAGTTAAGTAAGGATTGGGGTTAGGGTTCACTCCGCCAATTAAATTAGGAATTGTTGGCGTGTTATCAAATGATGAAGAACTAGGCTTGGGTAAAGGTAAAGTAGTATTGAATTGGGAGGAAGGTTCAGATACTATAAACGCTGATTTTTTCAAAGATTCATCAAATGAACTCTTTATTCTCTGCTCAAAGTCACCAAACATAGCTTATTTTTATTGCTTGTTGTCATATAATTTTTAACTTTTTTATTCATTTACTTTCTGTCAATAAAAAACATTTTCTGTCATTTCCAGATTTTTTTATAAACATTTATTTTTAATAAATATCATTATTTACTTACATTCATCTTTTGAAAATAATTATATTGATTTGCTAACTATATCAAAGTTTATAAACAAAAAATACTTTTTCATGCTTTTTCATAACGAATCAATAAAGTTTGTATTTACCTAGAAATTAAATTGGTAAAAAATCTGTCTTTTTAAACACCAAAAAATTTGCAAGCCCAGTTAAAAATAAATATAATAATTATACCTAATTTAGCAACATTCTTCAGATACCAGACTTCTTGAATAATGCAGGGATACTTATGTTACTAACTAATTTATTATTAATATATTGATACAGTTGCAAGTGATGTAAACAAAAAAATATTCGCTAAAATTAATTAAAATTACAAATAACTTTCCCTAATCCACATTTGGCGAAAGTGTAGAATAATACTGAAATTTACAAATTGATTAGGTATGCAAGCAGAATATCAGCAGCGTCGCGAGCAGTTAATGGCAAAAATTGGTAATGGTACTGCTATTTTTCGTAGTGCGCCAATGGCGGTGATGCACAACGATGTCGAATACACTTATCGCCAAGACAGTGATTTTTTTTATTTAACTGGTTTTAATGAACCACAAGCAGTCGCAGTATTAGCGCCACACCATGCAGAACATCGGTTTGTGTTATTTGTCCAACCAAAGGATCGAGAAAAAGAAGTTTGGACTGGTTATGTTTGCGGGGTGGATGGAGCTAAAGAAATTTATGGCGCAGATGAAGCTTACCCCATCACTGAAATAGATGAAAAATTGCCCCAGTATTTAGAAAAAGCCGATCGCATTTACTATCATTTAGGACGCGATCGCACTTTTAACGACACAATTCTCCGACATTACCAAAATTTACTGCGTACCTACCCCAAGCGTGGTACAGGCCCCGTTGCTATTGAAGATACCGGAACCATCCTTCACAGCATGAGATTGGTGAAAAGCGAACCTGAATTAGAATTCATGCGCCAAGCTGCGGCCATCGCGGTAGAAGCACATAATCGGGCTATGGAACTCACAGCACCCGGACGTTATGAATACGAAATTCAGGCGGAAATCGAACATATTTTTAGGTTACGGGGTGCTATGGGTCCAGCTTATCCTTCCATTGTCGCTTCTGGTGCGAATACATGTATATTGCATTACATCGAAAATAATCGGCAAATGCAGGCTCAAGAATTGCTGCTGATTGATGCTGGTTGTGCTTATGGTTATTACAACTCTGATATTACCCGGACATTTCCCGTAGGAGGTAAGTTTACCCCAGAACAAAAGATGTTGTATGAAATTGTTTTAGAAGCACAAAAACAAGCCATCGCTCAAGTCAAACCTGGTAATACTTTTAATGCAGTTCACAATACAGCTGTACGTGTCATCACTGAAGGTTTAGTAGAAGTTGGCATCCTCAAGGGGGAAGTTGACAAGTTAATAGAAGAACAAAAGTATAAACCCTATTATATGCACCGCACCAGCCATTGGTTAGGTTTAGATGTCCATGATGTGGGTGTGTACCAGTATGGTGAAGATAAACCCCAAGTTTTGCAACCTGGTCAAGTGCTAACAGTGGAACCGGGAATTTATATAGTCCCAGATACCAAGTTACCAGAAGACCAACCAGAAACTGATGCGCGTTGGGTGGGTATTGGTATTCGCATTGAAGATGATGTTTTAGTAACACCCACTGGTCATGAAGTTTTAACTGCTGGGGTTCCCAAGGAAGTTACAGCAGTGGAAAGATAATATAAATGGGATGGGTAAACCATCCCTATAAACTTACAACAGATGAAAAGGTTTAAGCTTATTCAATAGGGAAACCAGGAATTAAACCATCAATTTCCTTCATTAACCCTAAGGTTTCCGTTAACGCAACCACAATTCTTTGATAGTGGTTAATTTCTGCTGCTGACAAGACACGATGACTATTCTTTCTATCTTTTAACCATTTATCTAATACTTGATATCCACCGATTTTAAATTCCCAGATATGTTGAGGAATATCTGTGAAATAACTCTGTTTATTAATATATACTCTTTGTAATTCTGAATTATAAGTTACTTGAGTAACTTGGTTATCCCCCTCGGTGAATGTGGTAATTAAATTATTCAGGGTGGGAGATTTCATTAAATGTAAATTTACTAATTCTTCTCCTCTGGTAGTTAAGGACTTAAATAATTGGTTATCACTGGTTAAGGGGAGACGGGGGAAATCTATTTTGAGAAATTCTGCGTATCTGCTGCGATAGGTGGGACTGTGAAATATAGCATAAGCATAGTAAAGTATTTCTTCTGGGGTTGGAGTTTGACCTAGTTTGGTGTTGATGGTTTCTAGGAATTTGGGGGATAGATTAGGAGTTTTTTGTATAAATAAGTTAGTTTGGTCATTTTCTGTATTTGGGTAAAGGTAGAGGGGGAATAAATAGTTAGTTTCTCTGGTTTTATTAGAAATAGCACAACATTCTATAATTTGATTGGATACACTAACTAAATACCATTCTCCCGGTTGTGATTGTTGACGACACAAAACCAAGGCTAAATTACCACAATTTACCATATTTTGCATCACTTCATTTCTGGTAAGTTCGACAATATCTTGATGATGATAATAAAATCTTGTATCAAAAGGACGATAGAAACAAGTACTAAAATAAGAAAGCCAATATTTATTATTAGCTAACAATTTTCGCTTGCTACTAAGTTTCCAGTCACGAGTATCACTCACATTGTAAATCTGAGATATATATTCATTTGTGATACTTAAATCTCGAAAATCTTCTATTCTTTGACGCAGTTTTTCTAAATCAAAATCAATAACAAAATGGTCACGATGAGTTTTTACCCCTGTGGAATTTACAGGGAAAATATCTGTAACACTCCAACCCTGATGATATTCCGTAGCTAAATCAAAATCCTTGGGTGCAAAAAAGTAATTAGGTGCTGTAGGTTGTAACTGAATCCAATCAACATTATCTAAACTTGCGGATTCCAAAAACCTATATTTATCCTCACGACTACCCCAGAGGTCATAATACCACACCCGCGCCATTTCCTTAATACCATCTCTGGACTTATAAGCAGTAGAAAAATAATCAGGTTCGCTTTTTTCCCTTACAGCAATTAAAATTGCGACCCCCTGCTGAATATCAAACACATTTTGGTCAACACTTCCATCCGGTGCGGTTTCTTTTAATAAGGAATTACCGTGTAAATCCATAATATATAAAGTATCGAAATACTTTAATAACTCCTCTCTCATTCCCCGATGAATTAACCCACTGAGATAGGAATGATTAGTAATGAAACCAATAATCCCATAACCTTTGGGTGTTTTTTGAATTTGCTCTTGAGCTAACCGAATGAATTTAATATAGTCATCATCCAAAGGTTGAATATTCTTTTCTTTTTCTAACCTGACCCGACCTTTATATAATTCTAAAAGCTCCCCAATATAGGTTAACTCAGTAATAGTTTTACCTGCTTTACTAGTTTTATAAATCCGATTCCAATCTAAACCAGTATATTCAACATCAGCTAAATACTTCTCATCTTGATTTAAAATTCTTTTGCGTTTACTCCCATTTTGGGAACTCACGGAATAGGGAGGATTACCCAATACTACCATTACGGGAATTTCGTTTTTGACTTTTCCTGCTTGACTTGATTCTTCTGCAAGAATTTCTGTAATCCCTGGAATTATATCATCCTGGTTGATTCCCGGTTCTAATGCGTTAGTTAAATAAATTTTTAATCTTTCATCTGGGGCGAATTTGTAACCTAAATCTCCTAATAATAAACCTAATTTTAAATGGGCGATGGTATAGGGGGTCATCAATAGTTCAAAGCCAAAGAGACGGTTTAACAGTTTTGCATCTCTTAAAAAACTATGCCATTTTTCAATCCCGTATTTAGCGACATTATCCCGAATTTGTTTAATAACTGCATATAAAAAAGTGCCTGTACCTGTCGCAGGGTCTAGAATGGTAACTTTACGATTACCTAAACCATATTGTAAATCAAAAATGTCTTCATTTTCTAAAATATTATTGACAGCACGAACTATAAAATTAACTACCGGTTCAGGAGTGTAATAAACTCCGCGACTTTTTCTTAATGATGCTGCATAAGCTGCTAAAAATGTTTCATAAAAGTGGATAACTGGGTCTTCTGTGCGGGTTTCTCTCCCGAAAGTTTCTAAGATGTTGGTCATGTCAACTGTGTTTAGTAAATCTACTAAATTTTCAATTGATTTATGAATTTTACTCAGGCTATCACTGGCAATAACTACATCAAATAAACCTTTTAAAAAGGGGATTCTCTCACTAATATAAATACTAGCTGTTGTGCGATTAAATGTAAATTCTCCTGGGTTTTGAGCGTGACCAATTTTAGCTGTAAATAAACCATAGGCTATGGTTTGAGCATACATATCGGCAAAACTTTGATTATCTATATCTAGAATTAATATTTTCTTAAATGTTTCTTTTAATTGATATAATTTTTCCGTAGATGTTTCTATTTCTAAAGATTGTAAGATGGCATTTCTAATAGTTTTAGTATAAGCTGCCATTTGTTTAGCTAAGTCATAATAGTTATTAATATCTTGGGCTTTGTGGTTGAGAAATAATTGCAGTAGTTCTCTGATGGGTTGTAAATCATCTACTAGGATGATTTCCCCTTGCTGTAAATTACCTAATTGAGCAGTTTGCTGACATTCTCCATCTACGTACCAACGAAATTCTAGGTAATTAGTTAAAATCAGGTTATAACCAATGTTTGATTCTAAATAGCGTTTGAGTTGTTCTGTTTTGGCGGTTTTATCTAAATCAACGTTAATATCTTTAGCTTCTATATATCCTAGGATGCGGTCATTTTTTCTGAGGGTGAAGTCTGGAATACCTTGTTGATTACCTTTTTCTTCAATTATGGCGTTAATTCCCATCATTAAACTTTCAATTAGTCGTTTTAAGCTGGGGTAATGACTGCGTTCTCCACCGCGTTTGATGTTGGTTTGTAGGTCTTCGATGTAGTTGCTAAATTCTGTCATGGGAATTAGGCGCGTTTAGTTAAATTCCGGGATCTGAATAAAAAAATAGGGACGGTATCAACCATCCCCATTACTGTCAAATTTAATTATAAGCTTTATAGCTGTGGTACATACTGAGCCTTTTCCGGTACTTCAGTATACTCAGCGACGATTTGGCGGAATTCTTCGCCGTCAATGGTTTCTTTTTCAATGAGTAAATCTACTAAGCGATCGCAAGCTGTGCGGTGGTCGCGGATAATTTTCTTGGCGTTTTCGTAGCAATCTTCCGCTATTTTGCGAACTTGAGAGTCAATGCGAGCTGCAATGGATTCTGAATACTCAGAACGGGTTGTCCAATCACGACCTAAGAATACTTCTCCCTGTTGGCTTTCCAAAGACAGAGGACCTAAGTCAGACATTCCGAAGCGGGTCACCATTTGGCGAGCCATTCCCGATAACTGCTGTAAGTCTCCACCAGCGCCAGTTGTCACTTCCGCAGGGCCAAATACCACTTCTTCAGCAGCACGACCACCCAACGCACCAGTAATTCTGGCTGTCAGTTGAGAACGAGAAATTAAACCTTGTTCTTCACTGGGGGTAAACCAAGTTAAACCTTGTGCTTGTCCCCGGGGGATAAGGGTAACCTTTTGTACAGGGTCATGTTCTTTTAACAATGTCCCTACTAAAGCGTGTCCTACCTCATGGTAAGCAATCAAGCGTTTGCTCTTGCTATCTACCAAAGGAGTACCTTCCATCCCAGCAACTACCCGGTCTACTGCATCATCAATTTCACTAAGGGTGATGGCTTCTTTGCGTCTTCTGGCGGTGAGAATTGCGGCTTCATTGAGTAAATTGGCTAAATCCGCACCTGTGAAACCAGGAGTACGCCGAGCAATTACTTCTAAAGATACGCTGGGGTCAAGTTTCTTATTGCGGGAGTGAACTTGTAGGATTTCCAAACGGCCTTTAATATCCGGTGCGTCCACAGTAACTTGGCGGTCAAAGCGACCGGGACGTAACAATGCTGAGTCTAGTACATCAGGACGGTTGGTAGCAGCGATAATAATAATACCAGTGTTACCTTCAAAGCCATCCATCTCCGTGAGTAATTGGTTTAAGGTTTGCTCTCTTTCGTCATTACCGCCACCAATACCAGCACCCCGTTGTCTTCCTACTGCGTCGATTTCATCAATAAAGATGATACAGGGAGCATTATCTTTAGCTTTCTTAAACAAATCGCGGACACGGGATGCACCCACACCAACAAACATTTCCACAAATTCTGAACCAGAAATGCTAAAGAATGGTACACCAGCTTCCCCGGCTATTGCTTTAGCTAGGAGAGTTTTACCTGTTCCTGGAGGACCAACTAACAACACTCCTTTAGGAATGCGTGCGCCCACAGCAGTAAACCTTTCTGGCTGTTTCAAGAAGGTAACGACTTCTTGGAGTTCTTCTTTAGCTTCTTCAATACCTGCTACGTCGTCAAATTTGACTCCGGTTTTTGCTTCCATTTGAAAGCGAGCTTTAGATTTGCCAAAGTTCATCGCTTGACCGGGCCCACCGGGCATATTGCTAGAGCGACGGAACAAAAAGAACAACCCGGTAATCAATAAAATTGGAAAAATGAGATTCCCCAAAAGTCCCCAGATAGCCCCATCATTACGCATAGGGTGGGCATCAAAACTAACGTTTTTTTCTTTGAGCTTGGTGATTAACTCAGGAGAATTAATCGGCAGATCCACCCGCCACCGTTGCACGCGATTTTCGATATCTTGGTCGCTTGCTTCTACAATTGCTGTCCTTCCGCCTTCATAGAGATCAACACTCTTAACACGGTTAGCGTCTAAATATTCCAAAAAGCGGCCATAGGTCATGCGAGTATTGGCTGCATTTCTGGTCATATCAGCAGGAGCGCCAGAAAACGCCCCTTGCCAAAAGAAAAAGCCAATTACCAAAGCAGGCAATGTCCAGAGTACCACGACTCTCCAGGAGAATTTCATTTTAATTTGCCTCTAGATGCCAATACAATTAACCATCTCTAGAAACCGTTGATGTTATCAGCTGTGACTAGATGAGGTATGCCATTTTGTTTAATTTGATCTTTGATCGTAGATCGCCATAGAGCCACTAAGGCATTACGGCGATGTCAAAAAGTATCTTAATTAAAGTTAACTTAATTTTAATACAACTTTGCAGCAGAAGTGAAGCAACCGAGGATTCTAAAATAGAAGCAAAACCCCTGCAACAACTATCCTTCGGTCATTGCAGGATTTCTACATCGCGTCAACTCTACTTCGCTTCTGTAATTTTTAACGTATAAGGAAAATATTGGTCTTTTTGGTATGAACCCACCCAAACTTCGTAAATACCCGGTAGCCATTCCCCAACTATGCCAGGGTTTTTGCCCTCAAAATCGTCATTGCACCAAGTTCCACCAGGGCCTTTGACAATCATAGTGGTATCTTGAGGACTTTCTATTTTTAGCTTCAGGTAATCAAATCCACTTTTTAATTTTAATCTATGTCCTGGGTTTTCATCTACAAATCCAGTACATGGGCCGGTGGGTGTTTCAGACCGCCCACCAACCTTGCTCCCTGGTACTGAGCCACCACTCATCCCGGTAACTGTTAAAGGATCTGGAGCAAACTTGCGGTTGATATTAATATCTGCAAATATCGGTGACGCTTCTTGAGCATCAGCTACGGCATGAATTACCGATGTGATGCCGAGCGTAACTATCATCAACGATAATCTTATCCCTTTGTTTAGCGCTATTTTCGACATTGCGGTTACATAAGTTGCTCAGTGTCTTGACAAGACAAGGATTTTACTTAGCAAGTTCCCAAAATCAAACAAATTGACCAACCATTGTAGAGGCGTTACTGCTGGTAACTGTAAATAATCAATGGCTTTTTGTGACTTTTAATGCTCACAATGGGGTAAAGGAGGAAGGAAAAATTTAGCAAAAATTTCTCCTTGTCCTCTTCCTTGTCCTACTAAGGGATGGCTAAATTTCTACGTCCATCGCTTGTTGTAAACGTGGCTTGTCTAAACTAATCTGATTCAGGAGTAACCAGGATTGAATCAAATCCGGTCCATGAACATCTCCTGTTAAAGCGGCTCTAAGCCATCGCATCACTAAGCCTTTCTTCAGTTTTTGCTCTTTTACCACCTGTTTGATGATATCTTGGGCTGCTGCTTCCGAAAGTTGGGGCTGATTTTCCAAAGCTGTGAGAATTGCTTGCAGAGCATCAGCTGAACCTTCTTTTTGTAGTTGTTCGCTAGCTTCTGCGGTCAATTCTACCGTTTCAGTGAAGAACGGTTGACTCATGGCTACAGCATCTACCAGGCGAGTTAAACTCTGGCTAATCAAGCCGACTAGCTGCTCTAACCAAGGGCGTTCTCTTCCTTCCTCAAATGTAAATCCTGCATCTTGCCAAAAAGGAATAATTAAATCTGTCAGTTTATCTATCGGCATATTATGAACATACTGACTGTTCAACCAATCCAATTTTGCCCAGTCAAATTTAGCCCCGGCTTTGTTCACACGCTCAAAGCTAAACTCTTTGGCTGCGGTGTCTAAGCTAAAGATTTCCTTTGTTGATTCGGGTGGCGACCACCCCAGCAACGTCATGTAATTAACTAAAGCTTCCGCAGTAAAGCCCATTTTCTGAAAATCAGAAATAGAAGTCACACCATCGCGTTTAGAAAGTTTACGCCCTTCCATATTCAAAATCAGAGGCGTGTGGGCAAACTCAGGAATTTTTCCACCGAAAGCTTCATACAACAGAATTTGCTTGGCCGTGTTGGCTATGTGGTCTTCTCCCCGGATGACATGGGTGATTTGCATATCTATGTCATCCACCACTACAACAAAGTTGTACAATGGCTGACCAATACCTGTTTCTGAGGCCCGGGCAATGACCATATCACCACCCAGATCACTACCTCGCCAAGTCATAGTACCCCTTACTAAGTCATTCCAGACAATTTCTCGCTCATCCTCAATTTTAAAACGAATCACACAGCTGCGCCCTTCGGCTTTAAAAGCTGCCTCTTGTTCTGGTGTGAGGTGACGGTGGCGGTTATCGTATCGGGGAGCCTCGCCTCTAGCCTTTTGGGCTTCTCGGAGTTTCTCTAATTCTTCTGAAGTGGTGTAACAGCGATAGGCTAATCCTTGTTCTAGCAGTTTTCCTACCGCCTCTTTATACATGTCCAGGCGTTGGGATTGGAAAAATGGCCCTTCATCCCAGTTTAGCCCCAGCCAGCCAAAACCAGCCAGAATATTTTCAGTATATTCAGGACGCGATCGCTCTAGGTCTGTGTCTTCAATGCGGAGAATAAATTTTCCACCCTGGTGACGGGCAAATAGCCAGTTGAATACAGCAGTTCTGGCTGTACCAATATGTAAATTACCGGTTGGACTCGGTGCAATACGGACTCTAACAGTCACAGTTAATTCTCTCTTTCACAAAGCATGATCAATCTAGCCTATATCCAGCCCTGAATCCTGAGTTACAGGAGCAACGACTATATTATCAGGAAACAGGCCGAAAACCCCCGAGGTTAAGTTTTTACGCCCATATCCAAAACTCAACTTTCCTTTAAACAACCGCCGAAAGCTAGTTAAGGCCTTTACGGTTACGTCATTTTAACTATTCTGTTGAGCAATATAGCGTTCAACTGTTTCAGTAGAAATGCACAACAAAAAAATATTGTGTATTTTTTTGTGAATTTTCTTATCAAGTTGGTATTAGACAGCAGTTGATGTGAGATACTAATGTGGTGAGTTTAATATAATCGCCTGCACCCCTATTTAAAATTTTGCCTTAAACTCAATTATATTAAAACACAATCAAAGTGTAGCAGAAACAATTGGCAAAATCAAGCTTTTCCCTAAATAAACTGGATAAATTCCAGCCACACTGTCCCAAAATGTAAACATCAGGGCGATAGTGGGTTCGGACATGTAAATGCAGTAGTTGAAACAGCTAAAATATAAAAAAACTATTGAAAAGCCTGAAATGTTCCCAGAGTCAAATATAGAGGATGTGCAGGAACCAATTACCAGCGCACCGCCAGAAGTGCGGCAAATTATTGAGCGCGTGTGGAAGTTAGAAAAAAGCAGGCTAGATAAGAAAATTAATAGTCATATTAACGAAGAGATATTAGATATTGTCAAGGAAGAGGTGCGATGAAGCTGACTTCAATTAAGCTGTGCAACTTTCGCTCTTTTTATGGCACAACAGCAGAAATGATCCTCTCCGTAGGAGATATTCATAACACCACAATTATACATGGCAATAATGGTTCAGGAAAAACGAGTTTATTAAATGCTTTTACTTGGGTGTTATATGAAAAATTTAGTGCTGCTTTTGCCTCAGCAGAACAGCTTGTTAATAAGCGTTCAATAGCTGAAGCTCAAAAAGGTCAAGCTGTGGAATGTTGGGTAGAAATTGGTTGGGAACATGAAGGTAAACGTTATCGAGTTAGACGTTCCTGTCGCGTTTATAAAAATGACATTGACTTTGAACCTAGTAAAACCGAGTTACGCATGTGGATAGGTGCAGACGATGGCAAATGGTATTTACCAACACAACCACCAGATGATATCATCAATCAAATTTTACCTGCTAGCTTACATCAGTATTTTTTCTTTGACGGTGAACGGATAGAAGAAATAGTCCGTTCTGACAAGAAAGCGGAAATTGCTGAAGCGACTAAGATTTTTTTGGGTGTGGAAGTGATTAACCGTTCTATCAGACACTTAGGAGAAGCTAAAAAAACTTTAGAGAATGAATTGAAAACCATTGGTGATGCAGAAACAAAACAGTTACTAAGACAGCAAGAGCAGATAGAAAAAGAAAGTGAACGCATCAATACACGACAATTAGAAATTAAACAAGAGTTAGAATATCAACAAACATTCAAAAAAGAAACGAGTAACCGTTTGCTAGAACTTGTTGAAGCCAAAAAACTACAAGACAAATTGCAAAGCTTAGAAGCAAAAAAAGTAGAAATCCAGGAAGCATTCAAGAAAAATAAAGAAACACTGAAAAAAATTATTTCTTCACGGGCTTATACAGTGTTACTTGCTGAAACCACATCTAAATTTCGGCAAATTATTGATAATTTAAAACAGCAAGGTCAGTTAAAAACTGGAATTTCGCGAGAATTTGTCCATGAGTTATTAAAATCTCAACACTGTATTTGTGGTGCTAACTTAAGTGTAGGTACTGCTCATCATAAAAACGTGCAAAATTGGCTAGATAAAGTCCGTTCTTCAGCAGTGGAAGAAACCGCAATTCGTATGGCTGTACAAGTAGATGAAATTGATAAACAAGCCATGGCTTTTTGGGAAGAAGTTGATAGAGAACAAACAAGAATTAGCCAGTTAAGACAAACTCTATCCCAAGTGGAAAGTGAATTAGATAATATTCAAGACAAACTGCGAAAAGATGCCAATGAAGAAATTAGCAGTTTACAAAAACGTTTAGACGAAATTTCTAATAAAATTGATGAATTAAATAGAGAACAAGGTGCAAATCAGCAGCAGCTTGTGCATTTAAAAAAAGAAATTGATGCTTTATGTAAACAAATATCTAAACAGAAACTCAATGAAGAAAAGCAAATCTTAGCACAGCGACGCATTAGTTATACTCAAGATGCCATTGAACGGTTAACGGAAGTTAAACATCGCCAAGAAAAACAATTTCGTTTGCAACTAGAAAAACGAGTACAAGAGATATTTAATCAGTTGTCAGTAAAACCATATCTTCCCAAAATTAGCGATAAATACGAATTAACCTTAGTAGAACATACTGCGGGTATAGAAGCGCCTGTTGCAGCTTCCACAGGAGAAAATCAAATTCTCAGTTTATCTTTTATTGCCAGCATCATAGATAAAGTTCGGGAATGGAGTCAAAAGCGCAAAATGATCATGCTTCCCGATAGTAGCACTTTCCCTATAGTCATGGATTCCCCCTTTGGCAGTTTAGATGAAATGTCACGCCGACACATAGCGGGGACAATTCCTAAATTAGCTAATCAGTTAATTGTCTTAGTCAGTAAGACTCAGTGGCGAGGTGAAGTTGAAGAAGAAATGACAGAAAGAATTGGCCGAGAATATGTGCTTACTTATTATTCTTCTAAACCAGATTGTGAACAAGACTATATTCAGTTAGGAGGAGAAAGATATCCTTTAGTCAAGGGAAGTGCCAACGGATTTGAGTATACCGAAATTATAGAAGTAATTCGTAATTAATTATCATGCATTTTTCTTTGCATTGTTGGGCGAAACCATTAGTAGATATAATGAAAAAGTATTTTTTCTGGTTATCTGGAGGGATTTTTTTAGATGCTATTGAACCTCAGGGAATGTGAAGACCTAGGGTTGAATATCTCACCCAGAGACCCAAAGGCGCAAAGAGGAAAGAGGAATAGGCCATCGCTTCGGTTTTTTGTTTAAGATGCCAATAATATAAATATCAATATCATGGCGGAAACTGGTAGAATTAGGGTTGCTAAAGATAAGGGTCAATTAGTTAAGGATTTAACATTTTCAGATGGGGGAACAGGGCCTTTCCAAACATTTGCTGATGTAATTGTATTTGCTGCTGCGTTGGGTGCAAAGCATAAAAAACGAGTTCCTTTGGGGGAAATTTCTAAAAGGGAACCTTCACCCATCAGGTTAGAATATTTTGCTTCTGTGGGAAATGATATAGTGATTAAGTTATTGGGAGTGACTGAAACTCAAGATATTAAAGTATTAACTCCTCATGAAGAAGAATATGAAAAGCAATGTAATCAGACCTTTGAAGAATATGCTAATGGCGGACTGGAAATCTTACAAAATGAGTTACATGGAGCAGTAGATTATTCAGAACGCATTCTATTATTTTTAAATTATGAAAGAACTAGCAGTGAAGAACAAGAAGAGGAATTTGATTTAACCAAATTCCTTTCTTAATTGTAGATGCAGAAGTGTTGAATCCTGCAATAAAAATTTACAATTTTTGCGTTTTACCCAGATAAAGTTCATTGTCTATTAAGAATAGAGTCATTAATTGCTCAAATTTTGTATCACCGACGCACAACTTGGACAGTCAACAGTCAACAGTCAACATTTC
>NZ_JANQDJ010000004.1:0-4967 GCF_029891685.1 Umezakia ovalisporum Ak1311
GTAAGTTTAAGTTTTGTGGAGAAATTACTAAAGCAATATAAAGAAACACAAAGCATTGCTCCTAAATTGAGGATAAAACAAACTCCTACAAAGCTCAATTCTGAACAACTTAATATTCTCCAAGAAATAGTTGAAGCCAATAATGATGCCACATTGGGAGAAATTCGCTTAATTCTTCAAGAAAGAACAGGAGTAACAATTGGTATATCTACAGTAAACCGGATGTTACAGAAGATGGAAATTACCCTAAAAAAACATTGCACGCCTCGGAAAAAGACACTGAAAGAGTTCAATTATCAAGAGTAGAATTCTGGCGTCAGCTTCAGAGCATACCTGCTGAAGACCTTATATTTCTTGATGAATTGGGAGCTAATCTATCTTTAATAAGACACTCATCTCGTGCTAAAAAAGGTAAAAGAGCCCATGGTTCACGATGTCAAAAACCTTGCCAAAATGTCTCTATAATTGGTGCAATTGCTCTCAAAGGTGTGATTAGTCAATACAGTATTTTAGGTGCAACTGATGGACTGACTTTTGAGGCTTATATTTCTCAAAAATTAGTTACAAATCTGTGGAAAGGTGCTTATGTAAGCATGGATAATTGTTCAATTCATAAAAGTAAAGAGATTGAAAAATTAATCGAATCTGTTGGAGCTAAATTGATTTATTTGCCTCCATATTCTCCTGATTTTTCCCCCATAGAGAATTGTTGGTCAAAAATTAAAAATCTACTACGTTCTCTCGGTGCTAGAAGTTATCCAGACTTAGCAAAAGCAATTAAAACTGCTTTTAGTCAAATCTCATTAGAGGCAGAAGTGTTGAATCCTGCAATAAAAATTTACAATTTTTGCGTTTTACCCAGATAAAGTTCATTGTCTATTAAGAATAGAGTCATTAATTGCTCAAATTTTGTATCACCAACGCACAACTAGGACAATCAAAAGTCAACCATTAGAGGATATTTATAATTGGTTTACCCATTGTTGTTACTGTACCTCACTAGACTAATAAAAGCTATATCATAGGCACAACTAGCAGCTGATTTGCCATTAAGACACCTTTGACAATTGAATAATAAAACTATCTCGTAGATGAAAATCTGCTTCTCCTCCCTCATGAGTTAATGCCCAGTAACTAAGTTGATTATCTACACATAGAATCACACTAGTGATTCCCACGTCAATTACCTGATTGTCCGCAATTATTTTACCCAAATCAACATCCAAAATTACTGTGAGACTATGGGATTGCTCCTCGATACTAAACGGTAAGAACTCAAAAGCTGTTTCCTCTTGCATTCCTCGACGATACCCATCAAAATGATAAACATTCCAATGTCCGGCGGGGGAAAGGTTGAACTCCCAATACTCTGTAGAATCTACAATTCCCAGAAAAAACTCAAAGCAAGTATTTTCCCACAGTTCATCCTTTCGCCCTCGTGTATCTGATAACCGGGGAATTATCACTGGCTTTAAGTCACCTAGAATTTGGTAGCGCAGGCTAAGTTGATTTGCATATCGGGCGATACTACCTGTAATTTGCACATTGGGTAAAGATTCCCCAGCAACAAATGGTTTTAGCGCAAATGTCTGATTTGTCATGTAATGTCATCCCCGGAGCAAATTTCGCTGAGAACTGATACCAACTTTTCAATATGTGCTGCTTCGTGAGTAGCCATCACAGATATGCGTATCCGACTTGTGGGAACTGTGGGAGGACGAATAGCTGGGGCAAAAATGCCGTTACTTCTGAGTTTTTTACCTACTTTGAGTGCTTGTGCTGCACTGGATAACTGCAAACATAGTATAGATGATTCTGTGGGTAATAATTTCAGGAGGGGCAATTGTTCTCGAATTAATTTTTTTAAGTAATCCACATTACGCCACAGTTGTACAAGACGTTGCGGTTCTTGTTTCACTATCTCAACTGCTGCTAAAGCCGCCGCCGTGTCTGCGGGTGAAAGTGCAGTGGTATAAATCCAACTAGGGGCGCGATTACGTAAATAATCAATTAGGTTGGCGCTTCCTGCTACATAGCCACCCAAACTCCCCAAGGCTTTACTCAATGTGCCAATTTGAATGATAGTTTGGCCCGTGCATTCAAAATGTTCCACACACCCAGCACCAGTTTTTCCCAGTACTGCAGTACCATGTGCTTCATCTATGAGCAGCATACAGCTAAATTCATCAGCTATACTTAATAGTTGTGGCAAAGGACATAAATCACCATCCATACTGAAGACACCATCAGTAATTATCAAACAACGGCGATATTCTGAACGATGGTCACTCAACAAAGTTTTTAATGTGCCGACATCACAATGGGGATATGAAATCAACTCCGCGCCACTAAGAATTGCCCCATTTTTCAAACTGGAATGATTGTACTGGTCGGATAAAATTAAATCACGCTTACCTACCAAAGCCGCCATCGCCCCCAAATTGGCTAAATATCCTGAACTAAATACTAGTGCATCTTCTGTTTGTTTCCAGGAGGCTATGGCCTGTTCCAATTCCCTATGTAATTTTCTATGTCCACTAAGTAATCGAGAACCAGTACTACCAGTACCCCACTTTTGCACAGCAGTAATTGCTGCTTGTATCAAGCGTTCATCACTAGCCAATCCCAAATAGTCATTACTGGCAAAATTAATTACTTCTTCCCCCCCCAAAAGCACTGTTGCCCCTGGGCGAGTATCGATAGTTTGTACTGAGCGATACCAGTTGGCGCGGTGAATAGTTGCTAAAGATGCTTCTATCCAACTGTAGGGGTCTTGGGGCATAGGAGAAATGAATGATAACTAGATAATTAATTAATAGATGCAAACCTGAAAACTCAGACAATTACCAATTACGAATTACCAACTAGGAATTCACTACTGCTCAGGTAAGCGATCGCTTGTTTAATCCAATCTTCCACGTAAGCGTCTTTTGGTAATCCAATTTCTTCACTAACTACGTGTAAGGCTTGACTAACTTCATTAGCAGTATATCCCAAAGCGAAAAGAGTCATTTGCACTTCTTCTAAAATCCCTGGAGCAGGTCCGCCTGTAGCCACAAAAAACCCTGCTGATTTGCGCCACTCAACTAACTTACTTTTTAGTTCCAAACAAATACGCTCTGCGGTTTTTTTACCCACACCGGGAGCTTGAATTAAAATTTGGGTGTTCCCACTGATAATCCCCTGGACTAAATCTGGTAATTCCAAGGTGTCTAATAAGGCGATGGCTAATGCAGGGCCAATCCCGCTAACACCGAGGAAGTAGCGGAACAAATCACGTTCTACTGGGGAAGCAAAACCGTATAGAAACGGTACTTCATCCCGAATTTGCAGATGGGTAAAAATTTGTGTCCCTCCTCCCGAATCTGGTAACTGCTGTGCCAAACCTTGGGGAATTTGCAAATCATACCCCAAGCCATTAACTTCGAGAGTCAACATCACACGACTCCCGCCTATTGTTTGAATACCGGCAACAATCCCTTTGAGATAGCTAATCATTCTATGAAACCAAAATATTTTAAACCTTCGAGAATTCCACCAGCACAAACAGCTTGGGCGAGGTAACGATAGTTACTGGGATACTCCTTGTGCCACTGAAGTAGTTCTGGACGCGCATTCCCCACTATAATTCCTCGTTCCTCCCCTACAGCAAATAAAGCAATATCATTACCTGAATCACCGCACACAACTGTTTGTTTTGCTGCAAAGTTCCACTTTTGACGGAGGAACTGCATCGCCTGACCTTTATCGCTGGTACGAGGCACAATGTCAAGGTCAATGCCGCTACTATAAATTAATTTTATATCTAATTCACATCTCAGCAATTCTGCCTCTAGTTGTGGTATAACATCATCTGCTAGTTTTTTATCCAAGAAAAAACTAACTTTAAAACCACGTTGTTCTGAATCTGGTTGCAGCACCAACTCAGGAAAACACTGAGCAACTTGTAACACTAATTCTCTATCCCACCCACCAGAGAGGATTTCTGACCAACCCGCATCGGCGCTATCGTTACCATCAAGATAAATTTCCGTACCCACAGAAAGAACTAAAGCATCCGGTCCCATGAGATTTTTTTCTTCCTGGAGTTGGCGGTAGAGAATAGGCGATCGCCCAGTAGCATAAACAATTTTAGTGCCGTATTCTTCCCGATGTTGCTTCAGCTTTTGGCTGAGTTCTATGAGAGCTGCGTCATTACCCACAAAGGTGTGATCTAAATCAGTAACAAACAGAAATGGTTTCATGATTTTGATGTCTCCCAAATTAGTAGTTGCAGAAATATTTAACAATTGAAAATCTTCACTAACAGCAATTATAAATACCAGTTCCTGACAATCCATTCCGAGTTAATTTACCAGATTTTGGCTCTCATGTATTCTTATTAATGCAAGCTAGGACAAAAATTCTGGACAATTTTAGCCAAGACTCTCAACTACCCCAGGGTGGCTAACCTCCCTAAATAGAATTTAAGGGCTACCTCCCGGTAGTTAATTTCCTCTAGTTCCTATTTTTATATTTCCAGGGTTTTATTTAAGAAAATTTACTTAATTTCCACATTTCTGCCAATGCTTCATGATTACCATAGGTTATAGTGGTGGTTAATAATTACCTGAGCAATTTCACAAAATAGCAAAGTATTTTCTTCTCGTCCTAATTTGGACATCTCCCGTGATAGAAAATGCTGCCATTCATTGTCTTAGGTACTAAACTCGGCACCATAGCCCGCAACAAAAGCAGCCCCGGTATAGTAACTGATTAAATTCACATTTTTAACCTAAGCAATAGCGCAAACCCTTGACTTTTTTAGCTCACATATATTTGAGGAAAAGGATATTTATATATGGTAACTAGTGCTTCCAACCAACCCAACTTAGTAATTAGTTCCCTGACAATTCCCACAGAGGTAACTTGGGGGGAAACCTATGAGGTTTCTTGGACAGTCACCAACCAAGGTGAAACAGCAACCA